>JAEUUB010000138.1 GCA_016787745.1 Cyclobacteriaceae bacterium | reverse complement strand
GGAGCGCTTGCTTTTTACGTTTCCTGGAACCTTAAATACTATTGGACTGCTTTGTTTATGGCGGTTGTCATTACATCGGTGCTCTCTCTTTTTTTAAAAAACCGTAAGATTATTTCTATAAAATTTCAGGAGTTAACCTGGCTGGGGATTTTTATTTTACTATGCGGCACATTCAGCTTATCACATCCCAATTTTTATCTCCATCGTTTTTTGGAGGTTGTAGTCACTAACCACAACGATTTTGTAGCCATTTCGAAGCCGTCAGGGGTGATTCACTTTTATCAGTTAGAGCCAAATTGGGGTAGCATACTAATCAATGCACCCTGGGCACTTTTTTCAGGAATACTCCGACCTTTTCTTTGGGAAGCCAATGGTGTAACTGGAATTCTGGCGGCTGCCGAAAATTTAATGTTACTGGTGTTGATAGTTAGTTTTTTTGATAAGCGCGCGTTGCCCAAAAATGGATTCTTACTTTTTTCAACTTTAACTTACATTGTTTTGCTCTGCATCTTTCTTACCCTGTCAACACCTAATTTAGGTACGTTATCCCGCTATAGGGTGGGGTTTCTTCCCTTTTTAGTGTTCCTTATTTCTTATCGCAATCCGTTGTTTAAATATTTGAAGGCGAGAATCACACAAGTACGCTCATAGATAGAGACCAATCTTTACCTTTGTGGTTATGGAAAATCCGGTAATAATTTTTGGAGCAAATCACTTAGGCAGAGCTGCCAAGGAAATTTTTGATACCAATAGTGTAGTGGTGTATGGCTTCTTAGACGATGATAAGAAATTGCATAATACCGAGCTTGATGAAGTGGTTGTTTTAGGAGATACCGACAACGATGGTTTTTTAAAACTAATTGGTAAGAAATGTGAAGCGTTTGTGGCGGTGGACGATAATAAGCTTCGCAAAGGGTTGGTAAAAATGCTTCAGGAGATCAGGCATGTGCAACCCGTAAACGCCATACATTCCAAATCAGTAATCTCTTCAAAGGCCAGCCTTGGTCATGGAAACTTTATTGATTTTAATGTTTACCTCGCTCCCGGTTCCAAAGTGGGGAGTCAGTGTATTTTAAATGCGCGAGTTCACATCGGTGTTGAATGTGTGGTTGGAGACTTTGTACAGATAGGCGCTGGAAGTAA
The DNA here is from genome assembly GCA_016787745.1 of Cyclobacteriaceae bacterium. Classification (GTDB taxonomy): domain Bacteria; phylum Bacteroidota; class Bacteroidia; order Cytophagales; family Cyclobacteriaceae; genus ELB16-189. The sequence continues at coordinate 10,303 of JAEUUB010000138.1, read as the reverse complement.
CATCAACGCAGGGGTTAGGGTTGAGGATGAAGTGTTTATTGGATCGGGGGTTACCGTGGTAGCCGGAGTAACTATTGGTAAAGGGGCGCGGATAGGAGCCGGGTCAGTGGTGATAGCAAATATAAAGGCGGGAGAAACCGTTTTTGGTAACCCGGCTCAAAGTATAAAGAGTTGAACGGACAAAAGTTTTTGTTGAAACCCATACCATGGCTAAAATTTCTGAAACCGACCTTGTCCTGAATGGTGATGGCAGCGTCTACCATCTCAATTTACTGCCTAAGCACATTAGCGACACAGTGATTGCCGTAGGGGATCCAAGTCGTGTGTATGCGGTGAGCCAGCATTTTGACGCGATTGAGTTCGAGATGAACAAACGGGAATTCATCACCCATGTCGGAAAGTATAAAGGCAAACGGGTAACCGTAATCAGCACCGGCATTGGTACCGATAATGTGGAGATATTTTTTTCTGAGCTTGATGCTTTGGTGAATATTGATCTTAAAACCCGCGAACCTAAATCCCGAAAGAAAAAGTTGAAAGTGATTCGTATAGGCACCTCGGGTGCCTTGCAGGAAGACATTCCGGTGGGTTCGCATTTGGTTTCCGACTATGCGGTAGGGTTGGATAATCTGATGAATTTTTATGACCTGCCAATGAATGACTTTGAGGCCGGCCTGGCGCACGACATTCAAAAGAAAACAGGGCTACCCTTTATGCCTTATGTAGTTCAGGGTTCAGAAACTTTGAAAGATCAGATTGGTGGCTCGGATATGATTCGGGGCAATACCGTTACCTGTCCGGGATTCTATGCTCCTCAGGGTCGGGTACTGCGCATTCCTATTCGTTACCCTGCTCTTTTGGAAGATTTAAACTATTACAACAAAGGCGATTTCTGGCTTACCAATTTTGAAATGGAAACTTCAGCCTATTATGCCTTTGGCCGGTTGTTTGGGCATGAGGTATTGAGCGCCAACGCCATTATTGCCAACCGGATAAAAACTAAATTTTCCAAAGACCCAAACAAGATTGTCGAAGATCTTATCAAGAAGGTGTTGGATAGAATCTGATTAACCCGCTGTCATACTTTCCATCCGTACAATATGCTTGCTTGCATTGTAAGGATCCGTGTTGTAAAAACCGGAAAGAATTCGATGTGCGATTTGTTCTACGATTAACTCATCATCCGACTTCCCCTCCTTACCCCGCCAGAAAACCCGTTGCGGGTGTCGCTTCATATCCTCTACATAGGATTTGGCATGAGTAAATTGGTCATCCGTAAACGTAATGGTAAAGCAGGTTTTAACTTTTTGTGTTTCCATAGCAAAAGTATAATTGCAAGTATTGTGCCGTTGGCTTTATGCGATTTTACAAAAAATAAAACTACTTTGTCAAGCACAATGCCCGTAAGCGGGCATCCCTGTTCGGCCATGAAACAGTAAGTACCCCTAGTATATGAATTGCCCCCTTTGCGAAAGTAAGAACGTAAAGCTTCTAGAGGTTGACGGAGATAAGCGAAAGTATTATCTCTGTCGGTCCTGTTTTTTACTATTTGTAGATCCTGATTATCATATTTCGTTAGAGCAGGAGAAAGCCCGTTACGAATTTCATAACAACAGCGGACAGGATGTAGGGTATCTTGAATTTTTGAATCGGGTAATCCAACCTACGCTACCTTTCTTAAACTCCGCAATGATTGGCTTGGATTATGGCTGTGGTCCGAATCCTACGTTGTCAGATTTATTGGCTCAGCAACAATTGATCTGTCACAATTTCGATCCCTTATTCGGGTTTGAGCATTCCCTTAAAGCGTATGATTTTCTTTTTGCCACCGAATGCGTTGAACATTTTCGCTCTCCTAAAAATGATTTCTCGAAAATGAGCGCGCTACTAAAGCCAAAAGGTTTTTTGAGTGTGATGACGGACCACTGGCAAAGTCTGGAACAATTTAATACCTGGTATTATAAACGGGATATAACTCATGTGAGCTTTTATCATAGTAATACCTTTGCTTTTATTTGTAAGTATTTTGGTTACGAATTAAAATATACGGATAACCAAAGAGTGGTAGTGATGCAACGGGTATAGACTTTAAATGAAAGGATTATTATTTCCTTTTGGGATAATCAAAGAACTCCATTTTTCCACATCCAAAGTAGGCATGCTTCCACTCATTTATTTTTAGGGTAGCCGCAACAATCCCGCAAGTAGGTATGTTCTCTATTTCTTCATTAAGTAACGCGTTGGCAAATTCGGTCAGGCCGGGGTTATGACCGAAAAGCAATACCACTTCTTCACTATCGCGTGGAGAGTCTTTCAGTTCTTGCATTACTTTTAGAATCTGATCTTCATTGGCGTGGTATAAGCGCTTGTCTGTTTTAATTTTGTCTTCAGAGAATCCGAGCACCTTCGCTATTTCCCGACAAGTGGTAAGCGCTCTTGCTGCCGGACTGCTCAGCATGATATCCGGAGTCACTCTTCGCTCTTTCAAACGCTTGCCCATGCGTGGGGCATCCTTCTCGCCACGCTTGTTTAAAGGCCTGTCAAAATCACTTAGCTCGGGATTGTCCCAACTGGATTTCGCATGCCGGATTATATAAAGGGTTTTCATGGAGAAGTTATTGATGTCTAAGTTTGGATTGTGTTCATTTCAGATAAATTTAATCAAAGCTACCCGTATCTTTGCTAATTGCTATGGAAAAGAGACCCCTTGGTAAGCGCATCAAATATTCTTCGCTTTACTTTTTTATTCAATTCCTGATTTTTCTATCAAATCTTTTACCTCGAAAGATATGGTTGGCTTTCTGTGGCTGGTTAGGAAAACTTGCTTATGCCTTTTCTCCCAAGCCCCGCGAACGAACGATTTACCATTTAGGCCAGGCGTTTGGAAAGGAGATGTCTACCCAGGAGATCGTTACCTTAAGCAAGAGTGTTTTTACCATGCTGGGTAAAAATGCAGGGGATATTCTACGTTCACTTAAAGTGAAATCACTCAGCGACCTGAATAAATTTCTGGTAACGCATGGAATAGAAAACTACGAGCAGTCTATAGCCAAAGGAAAAGGGGTGATGTTTCTTACTTCGCATGTAGGGGCCTTTGATTTACAAATTACCAACATGGCCTTGCGGGGATTAAATCCCAATATTATAGGTACAGCCTTGAAGGACGAGCGATTAAATGAAATGCTTTGGAAATATCGCAATGCGCATGGGGCGGTAGCCATTCAACGAGGGAAGGAAAGCATGCGATTGTTTAAGGTTTTAAAATCCGGAGGGTCTATCGCGATCCTGATCGATCAGGATACAAAGGTGAAAAGCCGTTTCGTAGATTTTTTCGGCATGAAGGCCGCCACACCGATTGGGGCAACTGTATTAGCCTTGCGAACGGGTGCGGCTGTGGTACCCACGTATATTTATTTAGGGGAGGATGGGAAACAACATATGCATATCCTACCGGAGATACCTCTGGTAATTACCGGGGATGAAGAGAAAGATCTGGTTGTCAACACACAAAACTTTACCAACATTACCGAAAAAATTGTTCGTGAGCATCCCGAGCAATGGGTGTGGATGCATGAACGATGGAAAACGCGCCCGGGAGAAGAGATCAACTAGTTTAGATTTGAAACTTATCAATCCTATATGAGAAAATTGTTTTTATTCCTGCTAACAATTCTTACATCACTTCTCTCTCAAGCCCAACTTTCCAAAGTTGAAAAGAAAATTACTTCTTATGTGGAGGGGAATAACGCGAGTGCTGTAAAACTGTTGGAAGAGGTTGTAAACATCAACAGCGGCTCCATGAATTTTGAAGGCGTTCAGAAAGTAGGACAAATTTTTAAGGCCAGATTAGGGGCACTCGGGTTTGAAACCAAATGGATTGATGGAAAAGCATTTGGGCGTGCGGGGCATTTAGTAGGCTATCACACGGGCAAGGGGCCAGGTAAAACGCTTTTGCTGATCGGTCATCTGGATACTGTGTTTGAGCCCGCAAGCACTCTTCAGAAATTTATTTTGGTTAATGACTCTATAGCTACCGGGCCAGGCGTAAGCGATATGAAAGGGGGTGATGTAATTATGATTTATTCGCTGGAAGCATTAAAGCAAGCCGGCTTATTAAAACAGATGAATATTATTGTTGTCATGACGGGTGATGAAGAGTTAAGCGGAAGACCGCTTTCTCTGGCCCGGGCCGAATTGATTGAAGCAGCCCGGCAGGCAGACATTGCTATTGGCTTTGAAGATGGAGATAGCAATCCTAAAACCGCAGTAGTTTCCAGAAGAAGTTCGTCAGGGTGGGAGTTAAACGTAAAAGGAAAAGCAGCTCATTCTTCTCAGATCTTTACGAAAGAGATTGGGGCAGGCGCCATTTATGAAACATCCAGAATTCTAACCGGGTTTTATACTGAGCTTAGTAGTGAAAAGGATTTAACCTTTAATCCGGGAATGATTTTAGGAGGGAATGAAGTAAACAGAGATGCTCTTTTAGATGGAGGGGAAGCTTTTGGAAAAGGAAATATTGTAGCCAAGGAAGCAATAGTTACGGGCGACATCCGGGCTATTTCCCCCGAGCAATTGGAAAGAGCTCAGGCAACCATGTTGGAAGTTGTTTCAAAACATTTGCCACAGACTGAGGCAACCTTAACCTTCGATGAAGGATATCCACCTTTAGCACCAACCGATGGAAATTTTAATCTCCTGAATTATTATGCAAAGGTGAGTACAGATCTCAAGTTGGGGAGCATTACAGCGGTAAACCCGCGCGATGCCGGGGCAGCCGATATTTCGTTTACGGCTGGGTATGTAGACATGGCCATCGATGGATTAGGTTTGTTTGGCGGGCATGGGCATACGGTCGAAGAATATGCCAACTTGAATTGGTTGCCCAGACAGACAAAGCGAGCAGCCTTATTGATACATCGCCTTACACAAAGTTCTGTAGACCTGAAGCACTAGTTACTTTTTAAAAATGAAATAGACGGCCAGAATTAAAAAGAGAAAACCAATCAGATGGTTCCACCGAAATGTTTCGGTCTTAAAAAAAAGTAACGAGAACCCTACGAAGACCACCAGCGTAATTACTTCCTGAATAACTTTTAGCTGTACCAGCGAAAACGGACCTCCGTAATTTTTGAAGCCAATTCGATTGGCCGGTACCTGAAGAATGTATTCGAACAATGCAATACCCCAACTGATTAAGATAATAGAAACGAGCGGCAGGCTCGCGCTCCATTTCATTTCCTTAAATTTCAAATGCCCATACCACGCAAACGTCATGAAAGCGTTTGATAACACAAGCAGTGCGATGGTGTAGAAGGCTTTCATACCCGATGAATCGATGAATCAATGTACCAATGATCAATTGGCACATTGATCATGGTATTTATTTGACAAGTTTCTTATATCTAATCCGATGTGGTTGATCATCGCCCACGCGCTTCTTGCGATTTTCTTCATACTCACTAAAGGTACCTTCATACCAAAACACTTGCGAATCGCCCTCAAAAGCGAGAATGTGTGTACAAACACGATCTAAAAACCAGCGGTCGTGAGAAATAATTACCGCGCAACCTCCAAAATTTTCAAGCGCTTCCTCCAAGGCACGAAGTGTATTTACATCCAAATCGTTGGTTGGTTCATCCAACAACAAGAGGTTTCCCCCTTGTTTTAAAGCGATGGCCAAATGCGCCCGGTTGCGCATACCCCCGGATAGTTCCTTTACTTTTTTCTGTTGGTCTGTTCCGCTGAAATTGAATTTACTTACATAGGCGCGTGAATTAATTTCCTTTCCACCAACCAATATAAGTTCCTGGCCACCGGTTATGGCTTGCCAAACGGTATCATCTGGTTTTAAGTCATCATGCTCCTGATCTACATAAGAAATCTTTACAGTTTCACCTACAGAGAAAGTGCCGCTATCCGGTTTTTCGCTTCCCGTAATCATTTTGAAAAGCGTTGTTTTACCAGCACCATTCGGGCCAATAATTCCTACAATCCCCGCGGGCGGAAGTGTAAACGTTAGATTTTCATAGAGCAATTTATCGCCATAGGCTTTTGAAACCCCATTGGCTTCAATAACCTTGTTTCCTAATCGGGGTCCGGGTGGAATAAAAATCTCCAACTTATCTTCTTTCTCCCGGTTCTCTTGACTGATCAGTTTTTCATACGCCCCCAAACGCGCTTTCCCCTTTGCATGGCGACCCTTTGGACTCATGCGCACCCATTCCAATTCGCGTTCAAGCGCTTTCTGTCTTTTTGATTCGGTTTTTTCCTCCTGAGCTAATCGCTTTTGTTTTTGATCGAGCCAGCTTGAATAATTTCCTTTCCAAGGAATTCCTTCCCCACGATCAAGTTCTAAAATCCATCCGGCCACATTATCTAAAAAGTAGCGATCGTGCGTTACAGCAATAATGGTTCCTTTATACTGACGGAGATGTTCTTCCAGCCAATGAACGGATTCAGCATCCAGGTGGTTGGTAGGTTCATCCAACAACAATACATCGGGTGTTTGGAGGAGGAGTCTGCACAAGGCGACACGTCTCTTTTCTCCTCCCGATAAATGCTCAACCTTTGCATCCGGAGGTGGACACCGTAACGCATCCATGGCTCGCTCCAATTTGTGATCCAGTTCCCACGCATTTACAGCATCTAACTTCTCCTGGATTTCCCCTTGCTTGGTAATTAGCTTGTCCATAGCATCGGGATCTTCCATCACAGCCGGATCAGCGAACTTTTCATTGATGGCTTCAAACTCTTTAAGCAAAGCCACCACATCTTTAACGCCTTCTTCTACAATCTCTTTTACTGTTTTGGTTTTATCAAGTTGGGGTTCTTGCTCCAGGTAGCCCACGGAATAGCCCAAATCAGATACCACCTCCCCTTGAAACTCCTTGTCAATTCCGGCAATAATTCGCAGCAGAGACGACTTTCCGGAACCGTTAAGACCGAGTACGCCTATTTTCGCTCCATAAAAGAATGACAGATAGATATTTTTTAAAACTTGCTTTTGAGGCGGGTAAATCTTGCTGACACCCGTCATCGAGAAAATTATTTTTTCGTCTGCCATGGAAGTTTCTGGTTAAATAAGAACGCAAATATGGCGTTTTTGGGTTAATAGTCCACAGAAGTTAAAAAACCTCAATACGGTATTTATGGGGTTACTTTTTTAATTCCAGAACTATCGACCTGTGCCTATTGACTATGGTTGATTTAATTTTATTTTTGCGGAAAATTTAAAGGAGGAAACGACATATGTATTGGACACTGGAATTAGCTTCGTACCTCGAAGATGCACCCTGGCCGGCCACCAAAGATGAATTAATTGACTTTTCAATTCGTTCGGGGGCACCCCTGGAAGTGGTGGAAAACCTGCAGGAATTAGAAGATGATGGTCAACCCTATGAGAGCATCGAGGAGATTTGGCCGGACTATCCAACTAAGGAAGATTTTTTCTTTAACGAGGACGAATATTAGAAATTTTTAAAATAGCGTTAAGCCCTGTGCAAGCAGGGCTTTTTTATTTTCACCCGGTGCATAATCTAATTATACCTTCCTTTTCGCATTTAATAGTGCTTCCGCTACAATCAGATCTTCCGGAGTAGTGATTTTAATGTTCTCATAGCTTCCTTCAAACAAGGAAATAGTGTGCCCCGATTTTTCGGCAACACTTGCATCGTCTGTCAGGCTTGCGTCTTCCTTTAATTGATAGGCTTGTTTAATCAAAGCAACATCGAACGTTTGAGGAGTTTGAATCAATCGAAAACGCGAACGGTCCATGGCTTTGGTATTATCCTGATCGGTCATTCGGATGGATTCTTTTAAACGAACGGCAGCTACAGCTGATTGATGTACTGCTGCTAGCCTGAAAGAAGCACCGATTATGTCTTCACTTACCAACGGGCGCACGCCATCATGGATGGCCACCAAACCCGGCCCAGCAATTTTATCAAGGCCATTCTTAACAGATTGAAACCTGCTGTCACCCCCTTTTTGGAGAGTGATTGGTTGAGTAAACGTATGTTGATGGCAGAGATCTTTCCAGGTTTGAAAATCATCTTCCGGCAGCACGAGTATTACTTCTATTAATTTCGAATATCGGAAAAAGGCTTCCAGCGTATGAAGTAGAATCGGTTTACCTTGAAGGCCCAAAAACTGTTTCGGTATCCGACTTTTAATCCGGGTTCCCTTACCTCCGGCAACAATCAGCGCATATTCTTTGGAATGCATAGATTTGTAAAAATACTTTATTTGATGGTATGATACTTATTCGCATATTTTTGCTCGCCTTTAATGTAGCTGTAGTCACCTATTTGATTTATCGGTTGCTTCAGATTTACAAATCGAATTCTCCCAACAAGAATTGGATCGTGGGCATTGGTATTTTTTTATTGCTTGTACCCATCACCATGTTAATGGGCTTTCTTAAGCCAACCCCGCTTTATCTTTTTTTATATCCTGTCGCCATTTCGCTGCATCTTTATCTCATCCGAAATTCATAACCAAAAAAAAGTGCCTGATGAAACACCAGGCACTTTGAATAGAAATTCGTATTTAGGCTATACAATTAACATCGCATCTCCGTACGTAAGGAATTTATATTTTTCCTTCTTGGCGGTTTCGTAAGCTTTCATCACCAGATCAAAACCACCGAACGCACAAGCCATCATTAAAAGCGTGGATTCGGGCTGATGGAAGTTCGTTACCATCGCGCTACAAATCTTGAAGTCATAGGGTGGAAAAATGAATTTATCTGTCCAGCCTTCCCGTTCTTTTAACCGATTATTGGCCGACACCGCAGTTTCAAGTGCACGCATTGTAGTAGTGCCGATAGCACAGACTTTTTTCTTTTCGTCCAATGCTTTATTAACAATTTTAACAGCCTCAGAGCCCACAATGAAGTTCTCCGAGTCCATTTTGTGTTTAGTCAAATCCTCAACATCCACGGCTCTAAAAGTACCGAGGCCAATATGCAAGGTAACAAACGCCATATCCACCCCTTTTATTTGAAGTCGCTTAACCAACTGCTTGGTAAAATGCATGCCTGCCGTAGGTGCTGAAACGGCACCTTTATTTTTTGCGAAGATGGTTTGAAAGCGTTCCTTGTCTGCAGGCTCTACTTTGCGTTTGATGTATTTGGGAAGCGGTGTTTCCCCCAGTGTTTCAACAATTTTATCGAAGGCTTCCGAGTCGCCATCAAATAAAAAGCGGATCGTTCGGCCGCGAGAAGTTGTGTTGTCAATTACTTCAGCCACCAGATCGCCATCGCCAAAATATAATTTGTTACCTACCCGTATTTTACGGGCCGGATCAACCAATACATCCCACAAATGCATTTCTGCATTTAGTTCTCGTAACAAGAAAACTTCGATTTTTGCACCTGTTTTTTCTTTACGGCCATAAAGACGTGCCGGAAAAACCATGGTGTCGTTACCTACCATTACATCGCCTTCATCAAAATAATTTACAATGTCTTTGAAGGCCTTGTGTTCAATTTTTCCGGTGGCGCGATGAAGCACCATCATTCGTGCATCGTCACGGCTTTCGGCCGGATGGGAAGCAATTAAACTGTTTGGAATGTCAAATTTGAATTCAGAAAGTTTCATAAGCTTACGGGCTTTAACCCACAGAAGGGGCGGTTTTTAAATAAGGACGCAAAAATAGGTTTTTGTTTCTCTAGGACGAAGATTTATTTAAAGGTTTTTAGAAACATTTTAGTCGCACGGCCGTCTTCTTCTACGAAATGATACCACTGAAAAGAAAAATGAATGGTTTCAGCAAAAAACCATGTTTATTGCAACCCGAAAACATAAAAAGTGCGTTAAACCCACATGCTTACCATTCGATTAATTTTTGAAAGCCTCGGTTTTGCCTGGCGAGCGCTAAAATCAAACATTCTCCGTACCGTTCTTTCGCTGTTAGGGGTAACTATCGGTATCTTTTCGATTATAGCCGTTTTAACCTTGGTCGATTCTCTCGAAAAAAATATCCGGGACAGTTTTAATTTTTTAGGAAGCAATGTGATCTATGTAGGCAAGTGGCCTTTTACCGGAGGAAACGGGCGGGATTGGTGGAAAGAATATATCAAACGTCCTAATGTTTCTTATGCCGAGTATAAGTTTTTACGCGCAAATATGAAGGATGCTGAAACGGTTTCGATCTATGCAGATAGAGGCGGCATGACAATTAAAGCGGGCAACAACGGCATTAGCCAGATTAACCTAACCGGAGCTGATTTAGACTATGACAAAATTTTTGAAATTAATCTGGAGAAAGGCCGGTACCTGACCAATGATGAAATTGAAGCGGG
>JAEUUB010000124.1 GCA_016787745.1 Cyclobacteriaceae bacterium | reverse complement strand
GGGCTGCCGCTTAAGACTGTTTGAGTACCACCAAAGCAAAAACACCGACATAAAATGAATTACGCCTATGCGCCACCCCAACACAAATCCAATTGCAATGCCGGTTAGCGAAAGCAGACTGTGAAAAAACAAGGCATATCTGCGGGTAACACCTTTTCCGATCACAACCCGGTCGGGTTTATTGATCAAGTCGATTTTAATGTCGTAATAATCATTGATGATATACCCGGCCGCGGCTATTATAGTTGTGGAAATGGCCAGGAGAAAAAGACGCCAGTCATAGATCAATACCTTGTCAATCAACAAGACTGCTGCAAAATACTGCGCCATTCCAATGATAACCAGATTCCAAAACCGGGTGAGGCGTAGTAGCGCGCGAATAGTAAACGGCTGGAATTTTTCAATGGACATTCCCCAAAGATAAGTGGATTCTGGATACTGGTCTCTCGATAGCTCATGCTTGTACTCGATATCGAGAATCAAGAAACCAGTATCTAGCATCCAGCCCTCAAAATCTCAACGCCAACATAAGCAGATAATTTCTTCCGGCCTGCGGATAATAAAAATTCTGTCGATATTCTGTGGTACCCCCCAGGTACCCATAGGTATACCCATTCGATGAATACAGCGTATTGAAAATATTGTTTGCCAACAGACTAATCGCAATCTCTTTCATAAAGACAGGCTGAATACGATACGACAAACGAAGATCGTTTACAAAGTAAGCGTCTATACTGCGATTGGTATTTGTGGTGTTATCCAGAAATTGCCTGCCCACGTACTTGGTAAGCAAACCGGCCTCCAGGCCCTTAAAGGGGGAGTAGAAAAAACCAGAGCCCGCAATTATGTTTGGTGAAAAGGCAATATCTGTATTTGAGTAGGTTGTAATCACTTCATTGAATTCATCAAAGTTGCTTCCATAATCATACATCACTTCCTTGAATTCCTTTATCCGATTCTGACTCAAAGTAAAATTTACATTCCACAAAACTTTCGGGCTAACCCGAATCCATCCGTCAAGTTCAACGCCTGTGCGATAACTCCGGTCTACATTCGTACGAACAATCGCACCTACGTCATTCAACTCCCCGGTGGGCACCAGCTGATTTTTATAATTCATCAGGTAATAATTGACATTCAGATTCAGGCGATTGTGTGTTAGACGCCAGCCTGCTTCAAGATCGTAAAGCGTTTCATGCTTAGGCACTCTTCTGCCCGCGGGAGCGTCAATAAAATCATCCCGCACGGGCTCGCGATTCCCCACCGCATACGATACATACCCTTGTTGGTGATCGGTTGCCTGATAGGTAAATCCGATCTTGGGATTAAAAAAATTAAACTGCTGATCTACATTAAAATCAAACTGTTTGTTCTCTTTGCCCGAGGCCTGATACGTAACTCCCCGATATTGAAGGTCGACAAACCCGGTAAACTTTTCGGTAAACTGATAATTGTTTTTCCAGTAAATGGTAAAATCATTCTTCTCCCCGCGATTGAAATAGTATTGATAATCTTTGGGCACACTTGAAACCTGAGCCCAGATAATCTGACCAAAATGATCCCCGACATACCGATTCCATGCTCCGCCCAACACAGAACTCAATTTGTCTTTTTCGTAGTTAGCTGAATAGGTAATGCCGTAAAAATTATTATCCAGCCATCGCCTGCGTACAAGGTCCGTGGAGCTGAGCGTATCATCACCCATTACAACGTTGCCCAATCCATAGTTTTCAAAATCATCGTTATACCGGTATTCCTCATAATATCCGCGGCCATACGTGTAATGCAGGGCAGCATTTAAAGTGAGAGATTCTGAAAACCGGTGCGAAGTATGAAGCTGATAATGATCTTGCGCATAGTTGTCTACCTGGTTATCGTAGGTATAAATATTAAATGTGCGCCCCGAAGACAACAGGTTATCGGTTTGCTCCTGATTCCAGCCTTCAATGGCGGCCGTTTCGAGCATCGCTTCCACGTCATTATTTAATCGTGATTCGGGTACACCATACCAACTCTGGTAGGTAATCTCCTTACCCCCAAATACGATAGCCTTGATCATGGTTTTCTTTCCATAATAGCCACCGGCCAAATAGTATGATTTTAAATCCGAACTGGCCCGGTCAATATATCCGTCTGATTTAATTTGCGAAACACGCCCATCGAAAATGAATTTATTGGCAAGCAACCCTGTGCCAAATGCAACTGTATTTCGCAAG
>JAEUUB010000102.1 GCA_016787745.1 Cyclobacteriaceae bacterium | reverse complement strand
AAATCGAATTAGTGTCAGTGCCCTGCCCTTCACATGCTGAAGAAGCGTGGGTGCAATTTTAAGATAATATTCAATTACTTCGGCCTTGGTAATACCCTCTTGGGGAAACAAGACTTTTTCCAAATTGGATAATTCCAACTTTCGCTTTCCAACTTGGGTCCATTGCGATTTTTTAGCCATTCACTAAATTCATTCCATTACCTCGCCTCTTTTTTTATTACTTAAAAAGAGCATCCCGATTACAAAGCTTATAGCAGCCACTACTATAGGATACCACAACCCTGCAAAAGGGTCGCCTGCGGGCGTGTTGACTGATTTACTCGATTCATAAAGCGATGTGGCAATAAATGGTGTGAGTCCCCCAAAAATTCCGTTTCCGATGTGATAGGGTAATGACATGGAAGTATATCGAATCCTTGTTGGAAAAAGTTCAACCAGAAAGGCAGCGATCGGACCGTATACCATCGTAACCAATAACACCTGAATCACTACCAAGGCTATCATAAACCAATAATTTTGTCCGGCTATAAATACTTCGCTGTTGGTGGATTGGATCGTTTGCCCACTCAAATCCATTTTTTGAGTTTCGGTTTTAATTGTTTGATCTGCGTAAACGCGAACAGTTTTTACGGTTACCAATGTATCCCCTGCTTCGGTAAATACCTTTTTACGCTCAATTATTTTACTTCCCTCAAGCTCAAGTTTTTGTGTGGTATCCGTTAACGAATACATCTTTTTATAGATGGGTCTGTAAAGCACAACTGCCAGAATTAATCCGGCCATCATTATGAACTTTCTCCCAATCCTGTCGGACCATGCGCCAAAAACAATAAAGAAAGGTGTGCCAATCAGTAGTGCGATCGCAATTATATCGCGGGTTTGTACAAACTCAACCAAACATGTTTTTTCAATAAACGTCATTGCGTAAAACTGCCCGGTATACCAAACAACTCCCTGCCCCGCGGTGGCGCCAAACAAAGCGATTAAAACAAGAATGAGATTTTCTTTTTTACCAAAGCTCTCTTTAATCGGATTTTTAGAAATTTTTCCTTCGGCTTTAATCTTTTTAAACATGGGTGACTCCTGCATCCGCAAACGAATGTAGATTGAGATTGCTACAAGAAAAGCTGAAACAAGAAATGGAACCCGCCAGCCCCACACAGCAAACTGTTCTACACCAATCCAGTGGCGCACAGCCAAAATCACCCCAATGGAAACAAAAAGACCTAAAGTTGCTGTCGTTTGAATAAAACTTGTGTAGTATCCTCTGCGGGCAGCCGGTGCATGCTCGGCAACATACGTAGCGGCTCCTCCGTATTCACCACCCAATGCAAGTCCTTGCAACAAGCGAAGTATTAAAACAAGTATAGGCGCTGCAATTCCAATTGATTGATATCCGGGTATTAAACCAATGGCAAATGTGGACCCCCCCATCAAGATCAGGGTAATCATAAACGTGTATTTCCGCCCCACTAAATCCCCCAACCTGCCAAACACAATTGCTCCAAAGGGTCTTACAATAAAACCGGCTGCAAAAGTTGCCAGCGTTGATAAAAATGCAGCTGTAGGATTTTCCTGCGGAAAAAACTGTTGCGAAAGAATGGTAGCAAGACTTCCAAAAATGTAAAAGTCATACCATTCGATAAGGGTTCCCACCGATGAAGCAGTAATCACTGACCAAAGAGTGCTCTTTTCTTCTTTTGTGATGACAGTCGCTTGCATGGATAGTCTTTCAATAAAAAGTGAGTACGTAACAAAAAGAGACTGTCTCTAAAGTAACCTAACTGTCAGGTCGAGTTATATCGAAACCGTTTTTAGTTATCAAATCGCCTTCGATACACTCAGGCTGACATTCTAAACTGCCTTTTGAGACAACCTCTTAAAATGAAACTGCTCAATTAGTGATGATGCTCTTCTTCACCTGCTCCATTCCAGGCTTCCATGATTCCATGGAAAACATCGTGTAGAGACTTTAAAGAACCACCAATTTCCTCATCCGAGGCTCCCTCTTTTATTTTATCTGCGAGAGAACGCGTGTCTTGTTTTAGCTGATTAAGTTGCGCTTGCACAGCTTCAGAATTCACCTTGGCCGGCAAAGAAGATGCTGCCCAGGCATCCGCTTCCCGTGCCATCTCTTCTGCCAGACGTTTAGCGGGTTCCAGATTGGCCGAGTCTTTATAAGGGTGAAACGCTTCAGCCATTACCATATGGAATGAATCCATCTCAGGCCATTCATCGGAATCATTTACAGCTGCAGCTTCATGATCCGACTCACTTCCCTCGTTCTTTGAACAGGAAGCAAAACCTATGATAACTACCCATAGAAAAAGTAAAAAGTTGAATTTCATATACAAGGTTTAATATTTCGGAAAATCAATAAAGTACATTCAATCTCAATCCTTGCCCCGGTATTTTCTGTAGGCTTCAAAGCTATTAACCAATTTCTTAAACAACTGAAAATAAAGGGCAACATAAAACATAATCGTGAAAAACCAGATCACACCAATATTAAAATAAAATGTGTCAATTTTCCGGCCAGCAAAATACTTTGTTGGAACATAAAAATTAGCACGAAAGTCAAGTGCATGGCCCGGTCGATGATCATCAAAAAAAATGGGGGCTGTCTTTTGAATCAGCTCACCTTTCCATTTTACAATTCGCATCTGCTCGTTTCTGCTCTCCACCATATCCTGAACGCTTTCGTTCTGATACTTCATTCTGCTAGAATTATAAAGGGCGAGTTTTTCCTCTGTATCAGTTAGCTCACGAACCATACTTTCCTTTTCCTTTGAAGCATTCAGTTCACGAATATCATAATACCTTTTCAACAGATGCAAAAATGTGTCAGTCTTATGGTATACCACGGAATCAAACTTACCAATTTGCAATCTATCCAGATAAGGGAATCGATCCTCTCCTACCTTGGAAAGCTCCTGCTGCAATTCAGACTGTAAAAGAGCTAATGAACTCTTAACCGGATTACTTTCTGAGTTATCGCGCCAGCGACTGCGGTTGTTGATCACGACAGAAAGTTCAGACCACAAGGCAGGTAAATAATACACTTTTTTATACTTGGCTAAGGCTTCCTTTTGATCCACTTTATAAAATTGTTTTTCAAAGGGGTTGTCTTTAAACTGAGTAACCATAAAGGCCTCAAAAGCCCAGCGCGATGCCATCATCTCCCCCATTACAGGAATTCCTTTCGGGGATCCTACCTTTGGATTGAATTTATCAAAATCAATAACGACACCACTCAAGAGCAACTGCGGGATAATCAACATGGGAATCAAGATATAGATAGTAACTGCCGAATCAAACGCTGAGGAAATATTCAATCCTAACACATTGGCGTAACAGGAACATGAAAACAGAATTAGCCAGTACCTAATTTCAGTGATTGGAATTTCCAATATCCAATTACCAATAAGGATAAAACTCAATGTTTGAATAGCCGATAGGCTAAATAAGATCGTAATTTTTGAAATCAGGTAGCCGCTGCTGCTTAAATTCAAGTATCGCTCCCTTTTTAAAATTTTTCGATCTCTGAAAATTTCCTCTGCACTAATAATAAGACCTATAAAGAGTGCTACCACCACACTCATAAAGAAATAGACAGGTATGTTGCTATTGTGATAGAATGTGTAGCGTGGATTATCTACTCCTACAAAGGCATAATACCTTACGAAATAAGCAATGAAAAATGCCAATACCGGAGCCATCAAAAGATTTACTACCATGTATTGTCTATTCGCTAACTTCGATAAGACATCGCGGATTGTAAAAATCCACAATTGCTTAAACCAGTTGGGTATTTTCTGCACCACCGGCAACGGGTCGTTAACTTCTTCTACCTTCGCTATCTTAATTTTTTGCTTGAAGTATTGATACCATTGCCCAGGAGAAATTTTTCGGGTATGGGTAAACCGACCGTACTCGTTCACCACCCGGGTTTCAATAATATTAAAAATCTGCTCAGGATTTATGTTTCCACATTCAGGACAAGCGCCCGGTGTTTTGTTGGCAGCATTAATAATATCCTGAAAATAATTTACGGATTCAACCGGGTTGCCATAATAAATCTGAAAACCACCTACATCCAGGATGATCAACGTATCGAACATTTTAAAAATGTCAGAAGATGGCTGATGGATAACCACAAAAATCATTTTTCCACGAAGTGATAATTCCTTCAATAGATCCATGATGTTTTCTGAATCGCGTGAAGAAAGTCCCGAGGTAGGTTCGTCTACAAAAAGTACTGTTGGCTCACGCAATAATTCCAAGCCAATATTTAATCGCTTGCGTTGCCCCCCGCTAATTGTCTTTTGCAAGGGCGAACCCACTTTTAGATTCCGGATCTCCGAAAGGCCCAGATTGAGTAAAACTTTTTCGGCAAGTTCCGCAATCTGCTCTTTGGAGTAATGACCAAAACACAACCTTGCGGAATAATACAGATTTTCAAAAACGGTAAGATCTTCAATCAGCAAATCATCTTGTGGAATGAACCCAACAATGCCTTCTACGCGGTGCGCATTTTTATGAATATCAATACCATTTATTAAGACTCGTCCACTCGAAGGTAATTCAGAACCATTTAACACACTAAGTAACGTGGATTTACCGGAACCGCTGGCCCCCATAAGGCCGATTAACTTTCCACCCGTCTCCGCAATATTTATATTTTGTAACCCTGCCTTACCACTTTTGAAATGATAAAAAATATGTTCCGCGATAAATGAAATATCCGTCTCACTATCCTCCATCAAAAATTTACCCACTACATCCGAATAATATATCGGATCAATCTTTGGACCGCGGATCGCACTGCCCGTTGCAAACACATCAATCTTCCTACTCTTAAGTGGAATACTGTTAAGATAAAGGGGGGTTATCCCCAGATACTTGATCAGGTACGTTTCAATATCGTGAAGTCGTAATATGGCAATAAGACCAGTAAGATCTCGGGCCGTAATGCGAGGGCCGGGAAAATCACTTCCGCCAGAGCCCTCATCAATCACCAAAATATTTTTTGAGGCCAATTCTTCAATGTCCTGCCCAATCACAAACATGGTGATTGCCTTAACATCTTTTTGAGGAATTTTAAGTGCTTCACCGATATAATAGATAAGATTACTTTGGCGTTCAGAAAGTTCACCATCCGCATAGCACAATTCGATAATCTTTACAGAAAGAATTGCTTTTTGCTGCATGGTCAACGCCTGATTTACCTTCTTGGCGATTTGTATAATCTGCGACCAATCGTCAACGAATTCCAGGGTAGCCTCATCAACGTTTAAGCCTGGCTCAACAAGCCGCTTATTGGCTTTGCAGAAATCATCGAATAAAGTAAGGTAATATCGGGTGGCCTCCTGATTTAAATGAAGGGAGAGAAACTCTTTAATATTTGCCCTTTCATCTTCCGTTATCCTTTCTTTTGCAACAATGGCAAAAAGTTGAACGATGGCTTTTAGTAACTCTTCACTCATGGGCCGAATAAAGCAGGTGTAAGCACAGAAAAAACATTATATTCAGCATGTAAAATAGATAAAAAAAGAGGTATGCCTAAATAATTGGGTATCTTCTTTTTTACACGCATTTCCCTTTTATTTGTTGTTTAAACTTCATTTTATGAAAAAAGGTATTCTCTTCTTGCTTCTGGCGTTTTGGGTATTGATTCCTGGGATGAGCCAGGATAACTCCATACTTTGGGAAGTAAGCGGCAATGGAATTACTAAGCCCTCCTTTCTGTTTGGATCGCTCAAATTTATTGGCGAAAACGAATACTATCTACCCAAAGAAGCTACTGAAAAAATTCTTTCTTCAACTCTTTTTGTAATTGAAGATCAAGTCGACCACCATGCCCAACACGAACTTAACAAAGCCCTCCATTTTCCTAAGAATGAATCGCTGGCTACACACTTATCCCCGGATGACTATAAAAAAGTAACCGATTTTTTTGAAAAGGAATTTAGTATTTCGAAAAAGGAATTTGATTCCAAATACGCTCGCCTGAAACCCTTGCCCATCTCTATTTCAATGACTCGCCTCTCGTTGGGAGAAAATGTGAAATTTTATGATATCGAGTTATTGCGCTTTGCCAAAAAGAATAAAATAAAAGCATTTAGTTTGGAGAGTGTGAAGCGTGAAGCAGATGCGTTAAATACATTTTCCATAGAAGATCAATCTGCTGCCCTGCTCCATAGTATAGATAATTTTGATCGTCAAAAAGAGGAGTATCGCAAACTGATGCTTGATTATCCGCAAGGCAAATTGGACGAGATCTTTGCCTATACCCTTCATACCTTCGAAAATAACGACCTGTTTATTGAAGAGTTCTATTTTAAACGTAACGAAGAGTGGCTCCCCAAAATTGAAAAGATGATGAAAGAAGAGGTAGCCTTTATTTCCGTGGGCGTTTCACATCTTGAGGGTGAGCGCGGACTCTTAGAACTTCTTAAATCAAAAGGATACTCGCTAAAACCGATTGCCGTAACCCGCTAAAAATCATCCGAACCTCTTAGTGACTAACTCTCCAAGGATTAACAGCCCTTCGCGGAGATATTCATCCTTTAGTTTTTGCAAATCGTCCACCGGCAATCCTTCTTTGGATGTTAGTTTCGTATCCAATTTTTCTTGCGCCTTCTTTTTATCCTCTTCGGCAATTTCAGCCCTGCGCTTACTCTCATTTAAAGAAACTTTAGTCTGCGCTAAATTCAGCTTCAGATCGTTCGTTTCATCGATATACTTTTTCAGACTTATATCGGACTTGGTTCTCTCCAAATAAGACTTGTTCAATTCCGCCACTACCTGACTGCTCACTAAATCGGTTTTTTGAAATGGCACGGGCTTGATCACATCCCAGGGCAACGCACTAGGATAAGAACTTTCACCGTATTGCTCTACATTAAAGGCGGAAGGTAAATTTACATCGGGTTCAACACCTTTATGCTGTGTGCTGCTACCTGTTACGCGATAAAACTTTTGAAAGGTTAATTTCAGTTCGCCAACAGGTTCCTTTTCATTAATAAACCGGCTCAAATCCAAAACTGTCTGCACGGTTCCTTTTCCAAAAGTTGACTCTCCTACCACCACTCCGCGCTGATAATCCTGAATGGCCCCGGCAAAAATCTCAGAGGCCGATGCACTGAAGCGATTCGTTAACACCACCAAAGGTCCAGGATAAAAAACCTCTTTATTATCATCGGGTAGCACTTCTACTTTACGCGTGGAATTTTTTACCTGAACCACCGGGCCCTCCTTTATAAACAGGCCTGTCAGGTCAACGGCTTCGGGCAACGATCCCCCGCCATTATTCCTTAAGTCCATAACAATTCCATCTACTCCTTCGGCTTTCAGTTCACCAATCAGTTTCTTTACATCCCGGGTCGTGCTTCTATAATTAGGATCTCCCTTTTGATACGCATCGTAGTCCATATAAAAACTGGGTAATGAAATAACACCCAGCTTTACCGATCGTCCTTGCATCGGGTAGTTTATCACCTCCTTTTTAGCAGCCTGATCTTCCAATTTTATTTTATCGCGCACCAGTACCACTTCCTGCGAAGGTCCATTAACCCCTGTTTTGGCAGGTAAGAGTAACAGCCGTACCGTTGTTCCTTTTGGACCTTTAATCAGTTTTACCACATCATCTAATCTCCACCCAACCACATCTACCATTTCACCCTCCTTACCCTGACCAACCCCTATAATCAAATCATTCACATTCACCTTACCACTTTTCTGAGCATCGCCCCCGGGAAGTATTCTCACCACCTTGGTATAATCATTCTCTGATTGCAGTTGAGCACCAATGCCTTCCAGAGACAGACTCATCTGTTGCTTAAACAGATCCGATTGCTTGGGTGAAAGATAATTGGTGTGTGGATCATACGATTCTGTAATCGCATTCATATAGATGCTAAATACATCTTCGGAATTAAACTGCGAAAACGACTTGCTAAATCTTTGATATCGGGTCTTGAGCGACTCCGTAATCTCTTCTTGTTTCTTGCCGGCTAATTTCAGGCTCAACGCCTGGCTTTTTATTATTTTTCTCCAAACTTCGTTTAGCTCGTCCTGCGAAGCAGCCCAACTCTCTTTATCTCTATCCGTTTCGTAATATTCATCAACGGTAAAATCAAAATCCTTTTGAATCAGATTGTTCATCACGTAATTCATCCGTTCCTGGTATCTTTTTGCAAACACCTCGTAGATTTCAAAAGCCGGATTTACGTTCTCATTACGAGTCAGATCGTCAATAGAATATTTGAATCGAGCAAAAGACTTAACATCGGAAGCTAAAAAATAGGACTTACTATTGTCTAACTCATCAACATATCGATCCAGAATGACAGCCGACAAGGAATCATTCAGCCTGATTTTCCGGTAGTGATTATTATCGAGTATATAGGAAATTACCCGGGCTTCTTTGCCAAAAACGGGCTTGGGCTGCAATTTTAGACTATCCTGCGCTCCAAAGACTCCTGCTGAAACAAATACCAACAAGAAACCTAAAACATTATTTTTTAGCATAATGACATTTTTTGATTCAACGGAATACTATGCAAACAGGATGCCTAATCAGGCTACTTTGTCAAAATCGAATTCATTAAGGAATTTCTGTGCTTCCTCGACCGATTGAAACTCGAATGTTTTCTTTCCGCCTATACTTGAGTGAACATCAATCTTAATCAACTCAATGCTTTTTGAACTCTTCTTGAATTTGGGTTTAATATGCTTGTAATCCTCCGATTCCTTTTTACTCACATTAAACTGGGTAGCCCGCACATTTTTACAATAGGCGCATTGGTAATGTTTCAACAGTTCCTTGGGGGTTCCGTCTTCGTTTGATTCAATAATCTCTTCCCGCTGTACACGCATGGTATAAAATCCACAATTGTGGCATTGAAGGGAGGTGAGATGACCTTGATACTTTTCAATTTTAATTTCAGAGGTTTTGTCATCTATCCAAACATCATAATCAATAGAAAAAACATTTTCTTCAGCCTGCATACCTTCATTGAGATGAACATCTTCTTCATCCTCGCTGAGCAATTTCATTTTACTTCCACTACTGGATATTCTTGGGGTATAGCGCAGTCTTCGAAGTTTAACATTTAAACGCGTAGGGTAGTAGTAATCCAACACTAAGGAGGCTATGTATATAACCAACGTGGCTCCTGCCAGAGAGAAAAATAAACGAACAAAAAAGGATACGCCCGGGCCTCCAATTTCATCCTTACCATACAAATTGATTGCCAGGGCAGCTGCTATGCCGAAACAAATAAATACCCATTTATACCATCGGATTTCATTAGCATTCACAAAGTCATACTTATCCTTCAGGGTTTTAATAAGGGCCACCTTAAATTGATAAATCAAAAAAATGATTATGCCGATTGTGATTAATGATATAGCACCAATTAGCATGATCGAGTGCCACGCTTCAACAAATGCTTTCGATTCTTCCATGTTCATAGGGACAAAAAAATTTAGCGATCAAAGGTAATATTTTAAGGATAAACCTGACAGGTATCTCTGCACACAATAAAAAGAATAAGACGGAAGGAAGTCTTAGACCCGAAATACCGAGTGCTTAATCATTTAACGAACCAGCTTGTGTAAAACGTACACTGCATAACCCGAAAAGGCCTTGAAATAGACCAAAAACGAAGGAAATATTTTTGTGTAAAAATACACATTAATACTTGCTAATATGTAAATATATTACTTATAATTGTGTAATAATACACAGTAATATGAGCGATTTTGAAAAGAAAATTCTTGAAATGGATCTTAGGAAATTCACAAGCCGGAATTTTGAAAAGCCAAGTGATTGTCGAAACATTGATCAGATTCGATTCTATGTCAGCGAGTTATGCTCTAAAATTGAGGAGTATGAACTGAGATTCAATTATGTGCCACAATGGGCCTATACCCTGTTGGCTCAATACAATATGGTTCACAACAGCATGCTCCACCTGGACTTCAAAAATGCCTATGCGTAGGGAATTTGCATGAAATACATCCCCTCTCCTATTCCTATCCGGTATGAATTTATGTATTCTGCCACTTCAAATAAGTCAGGCAGGATGCAATATCACAAGATTCGGCCAGGGGTGAGCAAACTTAGAATAAGCCGGTCGGAGTTTATTAAGGCTTACAATGAGATTCCGATACTTGCCCTGCACCCTGTTCCCCTACGAGGTCAGGATGCCGTATTTCAACTTGAATTTTACGTTTAGCTTTTGCTTAAAACGCCTTCCAGATTGGCTGGTGA
This sequence comes from Cyclobacteriaceae bacterium, assembly GCA_016787745.1. Lineage (GTDB taxonomy): Bacteria > Bacteroidota > Bacteroidia > Cytophagales > Cyclobacteriaceae > ELB16-189. Next base: position 2,525 of record JAEUUB010000102.1, on the reverse strand, counting down.
GTAATTAATAGATTTGATCGTCTTGTTATCCGAAGTCCGATACACCAGCCATTTGTTTCCCTCCTTTTTGAAATAACATTCCGTTCCGTCTTTTTGCTTATAATGTTCAACAGTTTGTAGCGCCTCGGCCTCAGAATTACAAGCCTTGCTCATATTAGAACGCTGTACCTCTTCGAACAACGCTTTGAATTTATCGCCCAGCCCAAATTCGAGAATTGCCCCTGAAAGCACATACTGCAAATCACATAAGGCATCCGCTACACCTACCAGGTCATTTTCTAAAATGGCAACCTCCATTTCTTTCAATTCTTCAGCCAAGAGCGCTACCCGTAACTTACAACGATTCTCTTCAGGTATTACAGGCTCTGGCTGTATCGGATGCTTAAAGGTTTTATGAAATTCAGCTACAAGGTTTAGTGCGTCAGGTTGTTGCATACATATTGAGTTCTTGAACTTCAATTATACATGTTTTAGAGAAGTTTACCCAAACAGAAATGAAAGGTATTTCAACGATCTAACCCAAAGCATTCAAAAATTCGTACCTGTTTTTGATTTACATGAAATATTTTACTCTATTGATTAATAACAACTTATAATCCCAATCGAAACTTAAAGATTAATGAAATTTGACCTGCCTGATTAGCTTGCCGTGCTTTATATTTGAGGCCTTAATATTTGTAATGAAAAATTTTGTTGAAGAATTGCGTTGGCGTGGAATGCTCCATGATATTATGCCTGGAACTGAGGATCATCTGATGAAAAACATGACCGCTGGGTACATAGGTTTTGATCCAACGGCCGACTCCCTACATATCGGGCATCTTGTTCAAATCATGACTTTACTGCAATTCCAACAATGCGGGCACAAACCTTTGGCCCTGGTGGGTGGCGCAACAGGCATGGTGGGAGATCCTTCGGGAAAGTCTGCGGAACGCAATTTACTTTCGGAAGAAGCACTGCGCCACAACGAGTCTTGTGTGAAAAAACAATTAGAAAAGTTTCTTGATTTTTCTTCAGGCGCAAAAAATGCAGCCGAAATGGTTAACAATTTCGATTGGTTTAAAGAGTTTACTTTTCTTGATTTTATCAGAGAAGTGGGGAAACATATTACAGTCAATTACATGATGGCCAAAGATTCGGTTCAGAAAAGACTGGAAACCGGACTTTCTTTTACAGAATTCACTTACCAACTGGTTCAGGGCTATGATTTCTATTGGTTATACAAAAACAAACAGTGTCTGCTTCAAATGGGAGGCTCCGATCAATGGGGCAACATTGTAACGGGGACAGAACTTATCCGAAGAAAAGCGGATGGACAGGCCTACGCACTAACCACCCAACTTATTAAAAAAGCGGACGGAACCAAGTTTGGAAAAACCGAAGGCGGAAATGTATGGTTGGACTCTAAAAAAACTTCTCCTTACAAGTTTTATCAATATTGGCTCAATACCTCGGACGAAGATGCCGCTAACTTCATTAAAATCTTTACCCAACGAAATCAGACTGAGATTGAGACTTTGGTTCAGGAACATTCGTTGGCACCCCATCAACGAAAATTACAGCTGGAATTGGCCAAAGACATAACGATCCGAGTTCATTCAAAGGAAGATTACGAGGCAGCCGTTAAGGCTTCTTCTATCCTATTTGGTAATTCTGTAACGGAGGATTTACAAAGTCTTGATGAGGATACGCTGTTAGCAGTCTTTGAGGGTGTTCCCCAGGTGGCTATCCATCGAAGCACACTTGAGAGTTGCGGAACGGTAACGGATTTGCTTTCGGAAGCAACGAAGTCAATTATATTTTCTTCTAAAGGCGAAGCCAGAAAGATGATTCAAGGCGGAGGTGTAAGCATTAATAAAACCAAACTGGTAGATGTAAATCAGAAACCAGACTTTACTTTATTACAAAACAAATACTTGCTTGCGCAGAAGGGTAAAAAAAATTACTACCTGATTATAGTTGACTAGATAGAGATTATCGGGTTTTAAGAATAAAGACAACCCTTCCCTTGGATCGTGGTGGAGCTGTACCCGCTGAAGTTTTCATTAAGGAAGTTCTCATTATTGCATCTCTTAATGATTTTTCGGCCTGCGCGCTAAGGCCGCGTTGAAGTGTAGTGATCTTCACAATTTCACCATCCTCATCACATTCGATTTCAAATTCAATTCTTCCTTCTTCATTGTCGGGCAGGTTTGGAATTTTCGGATCATCGGCCCACGCCCAACCTGCCATAGATAAACCAAAACCCTTGTCGCCATTAGCACCCCCGCCTTGCTGCCCATAGAGAGCTTTCGCATCTAATTTACCTTCTGGATTTCCTTTGTCGCCTTGCTTACCATCATCACCCTGGTTTGTGGTCGGGTCGCCTTTTTTGGCATCGGTATCCTGTTGTTCAGAAACTTTAGTCTCCTTTTTTTCCTCCTTCTTTTCTTCCACAGGCTCAACCTTGGGTTTTGCCTCCACCACCTTCTCTTTATTATTCTCCTTAACCTCTTTAACTGGTTCTTTTTTTGGCTTCTCTTCCT
>JAEUUB010000066.1 GCA_016787745.1 Cyclobacteriaceae bacterium | reverse complement strand
TTTCTGGGATTACTAATCCTGGTGGTTGTCCTCGTTATCGGCTTTGTACTTTTAGTCCTCGCCCGGTATGACCGCACGTTCGAGGCTCCTTATCCGCAGATCACTGCCAGCACAGACTCAGCAATTATAGCACGTGGTCGGTATCTTGCTATGGGACCTGCGCATTGTGGCGAATGTCATTCTTCCGTTTCGGAATTATCAAAAGTCGTTGCCGGAGGTGAATCCTCCTTTAGTGGTGGATTTGCTTTTGAATTGCCCATCGGAAAAGTTTATGCAGCGAACATAACCTCCGATGAGGAAACGGGCCTTGGCAAATTAACCGATCAGGAAATTGCCCGGTCGTTACGGTATGGTGTGCGCCATGATGGGAAAGCCATTATTGATTTTATGCCCTTTTATGATTTGAGCGACAGTGATCTTACTGCGGTGATTTCATTTCTGCGTACGATCAAGCCAATAAAAAATCTTGTTCCTCCGCATGAATGGAATTTTATGGGCAAAACAGTACTCGCCTTTTTAATAGAGCCTTCCGGGGATGGGGATATTCCTCTGGTACCCCCTATTGATTCAACGGCAGCTTATGGAAAATACCTGGCAGCCAGTGTGGCCAATTGCCGGGGCTGCCATACAAACCGCGATATGATGACGGGTGCCTATATCGGTACAGAATACGCAGGTCAAACGAAAATGGAAGTATTTGATGAAAATGGAAAAATTGTTCGGGGTAAACACCTGGTAACTCCCAATTTAACTTTTGATGCCGAGACCGGCCGAATGAGCGGATGGACTCAAAAGGATTTTATTGAACGATTTAGAAAAGGCAAGATGATTCCAGGTTCGCCTATGCCTTGGGGACCATTTAGCCGGATGAGTGACCTTGAGCTAACGGCCTTGTATAAATTTCTGACTTCACTCGAACCGGTTGCCAGTGCTGTGCCATTGGGCATTCAGGAAGGAGACCCGATGTAGAGAACTTGCTGGTTTTATTTGTAATAGGTTGCTTTAGCTGCCAAATTTTATTGGCGTAAGTTTGTTTCTTGCTGGGGATGCTTTGTGTTAACACGCAAGCTAAATAGTTTTAACTTTCAGGATGAAAAAAATTCGTTGGGGTATTTTAGGATGTGGAAAAATTGCCCGCAAGTTTGCAAGTGATCTTCGATGGGTGGAGGATGCAGAATTAGTGGCTGTTGGTGCGCGGGCGTTAGCAACGGCTCAGCAGTTTGCTGCTGACTTTCCTGCCAAACACGTGCATGACAGTTATGAAGCGCTTGTCGGTAATCCGGAGGTGGATGTGATCTATGTAGCCACTCCCCATGGATTGCATCATCCGCATGTGATGTTATGTCTGAATCATAAGAAAGCCGTGTTGTGTGAAAAGGCCTTTGCTATAAATTATCGCGAAGCCAAAGAGATGATTGACTTCGCGAAAGCGAAAAACACATTTATCATGGAAGCTTTTTGGACTCGCTTGCTTCCTCATTATCGTAAAATGAAAGAAATGATTGCCGAAGGCAAGGTGGGGAAAATAAAATATCTGACGGCTGAGTTTGGTTTTATTCCAACGCCCCCTTTTCCGCAAAGACTTTATGATCCGGCTCTGGGCGGTGGTGCCCTGCTCGACATTGGTGTCTATCCGATTTTTTTAGCGCTCGATCTGTTGGGTAAGCCCGACCATATTGATGCGGTAATGACTCCCGCCCCCACGGGGGTTGACGAACAGTGTGCCATCCGGTTTCAATACAAGAGCGCTATCGCACAGTTATTTTGTTCGTTCGCGTCCAATCTTGCGACCGGTGCCGATATTGGCGGAGATAAAGGCCGTATCCGGCTTACCCATCGCTTTCATGGGCCTACCTCTAATCTCGAGTATTATCCGGGGATTGTAGACACCCGCGAAAGTATTGACTTCGAAAAAGCAAAGGGCCACGGGTACGAGTATGAAATTCAGCATGTAAATGAATGCTTGCAACAAGGTTTAATGGAGAGCCCTATACTTACACACGAGCGTACCTTATTATTAATGCAAACCTTAGATATCATTCGCGCAAAGGCAGGAATCAAATACGGAGTAGACTAGCGCACGTTGATCGATCCGTAAATGATATAAATCATCTTTTCCCTCTTATATAAATGGTTTTTGAACGTTAGTTCGCTACGATTTGTCTAATAGTGTGCTCGCCATGGAATTATTTATATCAAATCGCGTTATCTTTGTAGTTGAATTGAAAGAATGAAGATGGCACAAGAAGCAATGGTTCCGGAGGTGCGGAGTAAACCTATTTTAAAACAAGAGATCGCATTTGCGCTTATCCATCTGGCACCGTTAGGTGCCTTATGGACGGGGGCAACTTTTTTTGATTGGATGGTTTGTATTTTCCTATACTTCTTCCGCATGTTTTGGGTAACGGGTGGCTACCACCGCTACTTCGCGCACAAGTCGTATAAAACCTCGCGGTGGTTTCAGTTTGTAATTGCTTTTATGGC
>JAEUUB010000920.1 GCA_016787745.1 Cyclobacteriaceae bacterium | reverse complement strand
CGATGCAGGGGCTTTGCAACAAATTCATAGACTATGGAAATTTCATGAGCACCCCCCGATGTGGTGGACAATTCGGAAATTGAAAAATCATAGCTATACCCTACTGTAAAGCTACTCAGGTAAAGTCCGAGTGTGAAAATCAATGCATCCTGATTTACCGTACCTATGTAGTTTTCCTGAAACGGTTTCCCCCTGTACCACACCCCGATAGAAATTGGATCGATATGATAATTCATTCCAAAATCCAACTGGCTGATAGGACCTTGTTTTCTAAATATGAAGGATGGTGTCAGGTACGATGCGCGGTCAGCTTCTCTTGGGCCTGAAGTCAATGTGAGTCGGGCACCCCCATGAATCGTGGTTTTCATCGGCAACCGGCTTACGTCATTTAATATGGATAAATTAGGTTGATTCATATGACTAAAGGCGGCCCCAAGCCATAGTGTGCGACTGTAAAAAAGAAACCCTGATCCGAAATCAAAATATTGTTGATTTCCCAATTTCTGTAAATCCGGATCGAGCGAAATTCCGTCATACTCCAACCCATCGCCTAATTGTAATTTACTTCTGTCGAGACCGTTAATGCCATACCCAAAATACAAGCCCGGAGAGAAAACAATTTTATCGTTCATTCGAACTTTATAACTATAATTAAGACCCACCGTTGTTGTTCGCCATCCTGCCGAACCCATTTTATCAGTGGTAGCCAATAGTCCAAACCCGCTTTTCAACTCATCCACAAAAATATCATAACTCGCTGCATAGGTCACGTAAGCTTGCGGAAGATTAGGCCACTGAATTCTATAATTAGAAGTCAATCGTTGCTGTGGTGTAATTCCTGTAAATCCAGGGTTCAAATACAATGGAGAGGCATAGTATTGCGAGAATTGCGGATCCTGCGCAAAACTTGCCGTGGTAATAAAAACCACACCACATAATCCATATAAAAATCTCTTCATGTCCATTACAGATACATATTTAACGAATCATGGAAACATCTCCAATTTGTGTTGACCGCTGGCCATCCGACAACCGAATGGTAAGTTTATAAACATA
>JAEUUB010000908.1 GCA_016787745.1 Cyclobacteriaceae bacterium | reverse complement strand
AGCAGTACCGGAGCTATTCAATGGCAAGGAAAAAATCCCGAAGACCGAACAGACTTTGAACGAATTTACATGGACGACAGTCCCTCCAAAACGTTTGGGTTGCAGATAATATCTGGTCGCGATTTTGATTTGCAGCAATTTTCCACGGACTCCTCAGCAGCAATTTTGAATGAGACGGCTCTAGAGATTATGGGATTCGACAATCCCATTGGGGAGGTGATAAAGGACAATGGCCGCGAATGGCATGTGATTGGCGTGGTAAAAGACTTTGTATTTACATCGCCTTTCCGAAAAACAGAGCCGATTGTTTTGTTTGGAGCTGGTCAGAAATGGGCGTTTAGTGTGGCTTACATAAAATTAAGCGCATCAAAATCCTCGCAAGAACATTTAACAACATTGTCCACGCTTGTTACCAAGCATAACCCGGAATATCCTTTCGAATATCACTTTGCCGATCTTGACTATCAACACAAGTTTGAAAACCTAAAAACCACACTGTTAATAACAACCATTTTTACCAGCGTTGCGATTTTTATTGCCTGCCTCGGATTGTTGGGATTGGCTACGCACATGGCCGAAGCCCGCGTGAAAGAGATAGGCATCCGAAAAGTTATGGGAGGCTCGGTATTGAGCATCACACGTCTCTTAAGTTATGCAACGCTTAAACCCATTTTAGTGGCCGTAATCGTTTTTACTCCGATAGCGTGGCTTTCCATTAATTGGTGGTTGCAATCATTTGCGTATCGTGTGCCGTTAGATGTTTGGATTTTTGTAGCTGCGGCTTTAACGATTCTTGCCATTGCGTTGATAACCATTGGCACACAAACAATCCGGGCCGCCAACGCAAACCCCGTGGATAGCCTACGAAATGAGTAAGGATGACATTCAATATTCTTTTGTCAACGCTTTATGAATATCGCTCTAAAAATTCCTTGGGTGAGATGATAGGGATACCTTCAAACGGATTGAGTGCCAACAAATCTTCATCGTTGGAGATAATGCAATCGGATAGGCCAGAGAGGGCAAGTTCGAGATACATGTCATCTTTCGGGTCGCGACAGGCACGAATTTGCCGCGTTATAATGATCTTGCTTCCGCTTCGTTCGTATTGTTCCAAGAACTGCTTTCTAATTTCTATTGTAAGTACTTTGTCAAATTTTGGCCGCATAATCACTTCAATTGCTTCTGCGAGGGTTGCATTGGAGAAAAGGATCTCAGCGGATAGGTGTTCTGCCTTGAAGAGGGCAGTCGCTGAAAATGAACGATCACTTAACAAAGCCCTTATCAACACATTTGAATCAAAGGTAAGCCTCATTTACTCCTCCTTAAGGAGTTCTTCCATTAATTCAGGAGTCAACCCATTTTTCCGTGCCTGTTCACTGGCTTCGTGGATAATCTCAGATAAACTTTTTCGATTGGAGATGATTCGGCTAAGAGTTTCTTCGATTGCCCTTTTTTCTTTGCGTGTCATCTTTTCCAGTTTTTCAGCAGTGAGTTCACTCACTTCTAAAGTTATCTTTTTCATATTTCAAATATAAGAAATTGCATGAATGAAGTAAAGTCATTGTCACTCCGCCTTCTTCGAAGCTTTTGCCCAGCTCACCTCTATGAAGAAATAGAAGGTGACCTTATTCAGAAATTTGAGAAGGATGTAAAAGCAGTTGGAGAACGGAAGGCGCAACGAAGGTTGTTGTGGAATGTAATTCGATTTTTCAGACCCGGAGTAATTTTAAGAAATAAGTTTTCACCTCAATCACAGCCTGTTATGATTTTAAACTATCTGAAGTTTAGTTGGCGCAACATGCGCAGGCACTCTCTTTTCACTTTCATCAACATTACAGGATTGGCCGTTGGCATTGCCGTTTGCTTGCTTATGCTAAATTATGTTGCCTTCGAAAAA
>JAEUUB010000898.1 GCA_016787745.1 Cyclobacteriaceae bacterium | reverse complement strand
GTTTATGGAAATTTTGTTCAATTTGAAAATGCCGCTATTCGCAATTATGAACGCAGGCTTGAACAGAATTTTGGAATTCGCACGGTAACAGATTATTCGTTTCCCATTGCAAATTGGAATACGAAATTGCTGGGCGGTGGCGAATTTATGAGTGGCTTCTCGCCTATAAAAACATATCAGAATTTGCAAGGATCGCCAGGCGCGTTGCAGAGTGATGACGAAATCAACACGCTACAATATAATTTTTTTGGGCAGGCAGAGTTTTCGAAGCAGGCCTGGTTAATAACAGCCGGGTTAAGTGCAAATTGGGTTACCTATAAATCTCTCTCACTGTCCAGTACACCGGCAAATCAGCAGGATGTACGATACGATCCGATCATCACCCCACGAATAGCTTTATTAAGAAAAATCAATGAAGCATTTTCGGTACAAGCCAATGCAAGTTGGGGCTTTTCGCCACCTACGTTAGCGGAAGTGCGACCCTCTAATGCCATTTTTAATATCACTCTGGAGCCAGAAAAAGGAATGCAAATTGAAGTGGGAACGCGCGGATACTTCCTCAACAGAAGATTTTTTGTTGATGCGGCACTTTATCATTTTGCCCTTAATCAAACCATTGTTGTGCGAAGGGATGTTGATGGTGCGGACTATTTTGTAAATGCCGGCTCTACGAATCAAAACGGAATGGAACTTCAATTGCATTGGCAACCAAGAATAAATTCTTCCTCTGTATCGGGTTTTAAAATGTGGAGTGGCATTACACTTAATAGGTATGAGTTTAACGAGTATACGAAAGGAACAACGTCCTATAGTGGAAACGCCCTAACCGGAGTGCCTAACCACGTTGTTACTGCCGGATTTGATTTGAAACTTGCCAAGGGCTTCTTTTGGTATGTAACGGTCAATTACACTTCGTCTTTACCTTTAGATGATGCCAATACCGTTTTTGCGGATTCGTATACCGTGCTGGGAAGCCGGTTAGGATATAGAACCGCAGCAGTCAGTCGACTACCCTTTGAACTATTTCTGGGAGCGGATAATTTACTAGATCAAACCTATAGTCTTGGGAATGATCTAAATGCTTTTGGCGGACGCTATTTCAATGCGGCACCGGCCAGGAATTACTATGGGGGCATCCGACTTAACTTCATGGTGAAAAAGGACAATTGATTTTGTCTTATCTTCACTAAGTGAAGTATTTATTTCTTCTATTCGTTTATTTTAATGGGCTGGCTTTTGCAACGGGCCAATCGAACCTCCGGTTTAAAAGGCTTACAACAGGGGAGGGTGAAGATATTGTAGGAGTTCAAAAATTCTTTAAAGATTCTCGTGGTTACGTTTGGATGGGCTCATCAGCCTTTGATTTGCTTCGCTTCGATGGGCGAAATTTTAGGAGATACAGTTATCTTGAATTGGAAACAGAGTACTTCAAAAGCGCAAAAGCCTGGCTCATTTTCGAAGATAGTAAAAGTAATTTGTGGATTGGTACGGATGTAGGCGCGTTAATGCGGTACAATGAAAAGCGGGATCGTTTCGAGGTTGTTAACGACAGCGCAACAAGTGTAAAGTCTCGTTTGTTTTGTCAGGCAGAAGATCAAAATGGAAATTTTTGGCTTGGGTCTTTAGGTGGGGGATTAATTCGCTACAATCCGAAGACAAAAGAATATCTTCAATATAAAACACAGACCGATAATCCGAACTCGCTTCCCGATAACTTTATCACCGACCTGGTCTTTGATTCCTCAGGCATACTATGGATTAGTACCACAGGAGGGTTATGTAGCTACCACGCAGAAACGAATCGCTTTGTGCGCCATTCGCTTACAAACATAAACCCAAACGACACCTATCGGTATCGGGTGATTAGAAATATGGCACTCTCCTCTGACAAATTGTATTTAAGTACTTACGGAGGGCTGCAGATTTTTGATCTGAAAACGAGGATCAGCAATCATTTTATTCATTCTGATTCAGATTCCAATAGCCTGGGACATAATTCACTTTTTGAAGCCGTAGAAAATCCCGATGGCACATTTTGGATCGCTTCTTATGGCGGGGGATTAATTCATTATAATCCAGCTACGAATAAGTTTATATCAAATGTAAAAGACGAGTCGAACAGTGAAAGCCTTTCAAGCAACAACATTTTTACAATTTATTCTGATTCCGAAGGCCTGCTCTGGATAGGCGCAGACGATAATACAGTTTGTATCCTTAACACAAGAGCCAAGAAGTTTCATGTTGTTACAAGCAAGGCTAACGCACCGGATGGAATTTCAAGTGGCTGGGTTCACAGTCTCTATCAGGAAAATGATTCTATCTTTTGGCTGGGATTGAATGGCAATGGGTTGAACAGACTGAACCTTAATACGGGAGTTGCGAGAAGATTTATCAATAATCCAAAAGATGCATTTAGTCTTGGACACAACGCTGTAATGGCCATTGATCAGGATAACCAAAATAGAATTTGGGTAGGCCTTGCGGGAGGCGGGCTTAACAAGCTGGATCTTAACACGAGCCGATTTACCCGATTTGAATCAGGCGGAAAAAATTCAATTAGCAATAATGCTGTTTCTGCGATCCTAATTGATAAAGACAATTTGATTTGGACAACAACATTCAGGAGCGGCCTTTCCATTTACAATATCAACAAGGATAAATTTATTAACCTAAAGGATGATTCCCTTAAAGAGAAAACCGGCATATCCTTCGCCAGTACGGATGATATTTTTGAGCTTGACGGAAACATTTGGTTTAAGAGTAACGATCAACTGGTTGTTTATGATAAAGTGTATGATCGGTTTGTAAAAATTGCTTATACGGAAGGCACGGTGTTACCCACCACCACTTCTGCCTTTTTAGAAATGCAGCCGTATTCGTCAACCGAGATGTTACTATTCACACGCGATGAAATAAAAACCATTCGATACCTCAATCCGGATAGTGTTGTGCAAAGGTCTATTCAAAAGCGAGTCAAGAATGATGAATTATTCAGATCCTTTGTTGTTGACCGGCAGAATCATGTCTGGTATAATACAAAGGACCGATTGGTAAAGTGGGATTTGAAATCGGGCGACAGGCGAGTTTACTCAAAGTCGGATGGAATTATTGCCAACAATCTGAATTCAATTTTTCTCGATAAACAAGGCCGGATATTCGTATCAACCTTAAGCGGATTCAACTGGTTTTTTCCTGAGGAAATAGTAGACGATACGGTATCAAGAAAAATTGTATTTACAGATTTTAAAGTTTACAATAAATCGGTTCCCATCCGGAAGCCAGATTCTCTCACCTCCTATGCGTTACCTGCGCATATTTCTCAATTGCAAAATATTATCCTTGAGTATGACCACACTTTTTTTTCGGTTGAATTTACAGCCATGGAATTTATGGCTCAGGATAAAATTCAGTATGCCTATAAACTGGAAGGATTTGATCAAGATTGGATTCGGGTTGGGAACAGAGCTTTTGCAAGCTATACGAACCTGGATCCCGGGCAGTACACTTTTCAGGTAAAGGCAACCAACCCCGATGGTTATTGGGGAAGTCAAATCAATACCTTACACATAAAGATCAATCCCCCTTTTTGGCAAACGTGGTGGTTTGTTGGATTATCCATGCTTGTGTTGGGATCAATTGTCTATACAATTCATCGGTATCGCCTCGAACAATCATTAAAAGTAGAACGACTGCGTAACAAGATTGCCAGCGATTTGCATGACGAAATAGGTTCCAGCCTGACGCGAATTTCCTTGTATTCGGATTTATTGCAAACAGATCCTGATCAAAAAGAGCGAAGAAATTATTTGCTTACCATTCGGGATTTGAGCCGTGAGATCGTTTCGACCATGAGTGATGTTGTTTGGTCTATCGACAATAAAAATGATTCGATGGGTGCGTTGATAATCCGGATCAAAGATTTTGCAACGGAATTACTTTATCCAAAAAATATTAGCCTTGATTTTTCTGTTGTTCAGGTTAACGAAACCCGCTTGCTTGATCCCATACTTAAACAAAATATTTACCTGATATGTAAGGAGGCTTTAACGAACATTGTAAAACATGCGGAAGCCAGCCATGTAAAGATTTCCTTAACGGGGGGAGTGGATTCATTTACTCTTTGTATTGAAGATAATGGGACAGGGTTTAGTGGAAGAGTTTTTAAGGGCAATGGAATCCGGAATATGGAAAGAAGAGCTCGGGCCATAGGAGGGGGATTTACAATCGAACATACCCGAGGAACCAAAATAATGATTCAGCGCAAACCTATTTAACCCCCATGTTTATGGGATCGGATCAAGGCTTCGTGTTAGGTAGCTTTAGTTAAAAATACTATTATGAAAAAGCTATTTGGTGTATTGATACTAACCTTTGCAATAATTAGTGCAGCAAAGGCACAATGGAAGTTTTCATTAGTGGCCGGCCCCAGTCTGGCTAACTTTGCGGGTGCCGAGAAAAAAGATTGGGGGGGCACTAATACAGACCCAAAGATGGTTGTTCGTTTTCAGCTTGGATTTATTGGTGAACGGATCGTTTCCGAAAAATGGTTTGTGGGTGGAGGAATTCAATTTTCAACCAAAGGAGCATCGTATGAAGGAACAACGGATTATTATGACATGACAACTAATTCGTTTCAGACGATTTCTGTGAAGTATACTAAAGTATTGAGCTATATCGATGTGCCCATCTATGCTAAGTATGTAGCGTCTCAAAAGCTTTTCCTGATCGTGGGGATTCAACCCAGTATTCTTGTAAGCGCAAAAATAAAAAATGATGACAATGCGCAGAAGGCATTCAATCTGCCAGAAAAAGAAGATGCCAAAGACTACTATGGTATTTTTGATTTTGGTTTGTTGCTGGGGCCTCAATATGAATTCAGTGAAAAAATGGCGTTGCGATTCCTGTATAAACCGGGGTTGATTAAAATTGCCAAAGATGAAGTATATAGCTCAGGGGGAAACACGGAGGAACAATATTATAAGGTTATGAACAGCCTATTAGAACTTTCTTTTGTTTATAAGTTAGCCCAGTAATGATTTTTGTTGGCATTGTTGAAGATGATGAGCAAATACGCGGGGGGATTCAAACCTATCTGAACCAGCAGGAAGGGTTTCTGTGTGAACACAGCTATTCATCGATGGAAGACCTCCTCGATAATCTTCAGGAAGATAACCTCCCCGATGTTATGATTATTGATTTAGGGCTCCCGGGGATGTCGGGTATCGATGGAATGAAAATCTTAAAGGAGAGATATGCGGCTATTGATCTTGTGGTCTTTTCTGTTTTTAATGATGACAAAAAAATCTTTGACTCCTTGTGTGCCGGAGCCACGGGCTATCTATTAAAAAACACACCGCTTGCCGAGGTTAAGGAAGGAATAGCCTTATTGGCAAAAGGAGGTTCGCCCATGTCGCCACAGATAGCGCGCAAGGTTATTGAGTTCTTTAAACCCGTTAAAAGCAAGACAAAATCGGTCCTATCTGATAAAGAGAAAGAAATTGTAGTAGGATTGGTAGATGGATTGAGCTACAAACTGATAGCTGACAGACTGGAGATATCTATTGAAACCGTTCGATTTCACATAAAAAACATTTACAGGAAGCTCCATGTACACGGAAAAGCGGAAGTAATAACCAAATCTTTGCGGGGTGAGATATAGCCCCATATTTATGGAGTGACAAAGCACTTGGTATTTTGTACCTTTAACTGAA
>JAEUUB010000826.1 GCA_016787745.1 Cyclobacteriaceae bacterium | reverse complement strand
AATGGCGATGGCGGTGTTTGGCATGGCGCGAAACAATGGAATCTTTGAACCAATAATTGCACTCAAATCCATAAGCGAAACTCCGGTAACCACACTAATTACAATATGGCGAGACGGATCAAACGAATTTTTCAATCCTTCAAGAACCTCTCGTACATTATAGGGTTTAAGTGCCACAATTATTACTTCACTGCTTTCAATAGCTTTCTGATTATTGTCTGTAATAGTCACCCCCTGTGCTTTTAAGGATTGTAAGTGCGCCAGAGTTCTTCGGGTTACCGTTAAATCGCCAGCTTTCGTAAAACCACTTTTTAATAAACCTTCGGCCATGGCAATGCCCAGATTTCCACCTCCTATAATTGCAATTTTCCTTGTATTCATTTTATAAGGGAGTATTAATATCCATCAAGATACTTAGTATTTATGGATATCGAGAATTCTGACTTTAATCAGCGTAATTGATTGCGTTAAATCGATTGCAATTCGCAGACTTCTCCTAACTTGTCCTGATAATTTGTAGTAGATCATGAATAAGCAAGACATTCTCTCTTTGGTGAAAAGCCGAAATCCAAACGAATCGGAATTTGTACAGGCTGCGGAAGAGGTTATTGTTTCCGTTTGGCCTGCGCTTGAAAGGAATCCTGAGTTTACGCGATTGCGTCTGCTCGAACGAATGTTGGAACCAGAACGCATGATCTCTTTTCGCGTAACCTGGTTAGATGATAAGGGGAGTGTACAGGTAAACCGAGGCTATCGGGTGCAAATGAACAGTGCCATCGGGCCTTATAAAGGAGGGTTGCGTTTTCATCCCTCGGTTACACCCAGTGTGTTAAAGTTTTTAGCCTTTGAGCAGATCTTTAAAAATGCTCTGACAGGAATACCCATGGGGGGTGGTAAAGGCGGCAGCGATTTCGATCCGAAAGGAAAATCGAACGATGAAATAATGAAATTTTGTCAGGCCTTTATGGGGGAATTAGCTCGTCACATCAATCATCGTTTAGATGTACCCGCTGGCGATATTGGGGTGGGCAGCCGCGAGATTGGATATCTGTTTGGTGCATATAAAAAAATCAAGAACGAATTTACAGGAGTATTAACAGGCAAAGGAATTGGTTGGGGCGGTAGTTTAATTCGTGCCGAAGCCACGGGTTATGGCCTGATTTATTTTGCTGAAAATATGTTGCAGGAAAAGAAGGATTCTATCAAGGAGAAAACCTGCTTAGTCTCAGGGTCGGGCAATGTAGCTCAATACGCAATAGAAAAAATTATTCAGCTGGGGGGCAAGGTGATAACCGCTTCCGATTCTACAGGTTTTATTTATGATGAAGAAGGGATTACACAAGACAAACTTGAGTTTCTTAAAGATTTAAAAAATAACCGAAGAGGGCGCATAAAAGAATACGCGGATAAATATAAATGTGAATATCATGCCTCCCTTGAGGGAGCTAATGACAATCCAATTTGGAACATTAAAGCCGATGCTGCTTTTCCTTGTGCCACCCAAAATGAAATCAACGCCAGAGATGCCGCACACCTGGTAAAAAATAATGTAAAAATAGTTTGTGAGGGTGCAAATATGCCCACTACAATCGATGCCATCAATATACTTATTGATAACGGGGTAATGTACTCACCGGGCAAGGCATCCAATGCCGGAGGTGTAGCGACTTCGGGATTGGAGATGACCCAAAACTATATTGGGGAGAATTGGACCAGTAAGGAAGTTGATACCAGGTTGTACTCGATTATGAAGGACATTCATCAAACTTGTTTGGCGACAGCAAAGGAATACGGTCAACCTGGCAATTACCTGGTGGGGGCAAACATTGCCGGTTTTATAAAGGTGGCCAAAGCCATGCAAGCCCAAGGAGTTATATAGTAAGACTTGCAAGGGATTGCATCCTTTTAATAAATACAACTTTCTATTTTTTGATTTCCTCTCTGGCGTCAAGAGCGCAACCCGCTTTCTGATCAGCCAAAGATTCGTTTATTTAATGTCTTGAATGGTAAGAAAACTATGTCAAAACGCCTGATTAAAATTACCTTTCCCATATTGGCGCTGGCAACAATTTACTTTTTGGGCCCGGCTCCCAAATCTCCCATCTATGATTTAACACCCGTTGTTGTGCCTGCGCAGCCGGCCGCGCTGGAAAGGTATGTGGCTATGAATGAAGCCCAACATAAAATTAAACCCGATAATGAGGCGCGCATCATTTGGCATGATAGCACGAAGCAAAAGACGGAATACGCCATTGTTTACTTGCATGGTTTTTCTGCCAGCCAGATTGAGGGCGATCCTACTCACAGAAAATTTGCGAAAGACTTTGGTTGTAATTTATACCTGTCGCGATTGGCTGATCACGGGGTTGATACCACAGAAACTTTATTGTTGTTTACGGCCGACCGACTTTGGGCAAGTGCAAAGCAAGCGTTAGCCATTGGAAAACAATTAGGCGATAAAGTTATTCTGGTAAGCACGTCAACCGGGGGCACATTGGCGCTGATATTGGCCGCTTATTATCCTAACGATGTATACGGATTAATTAACATGTCTCCCAACATTGCCATCAATGACCCGGCCGCTTTTTTATTGAATGATCCATGGGGATTACAAATTGCGCGCCTGGTGCTGGGCGGTAAATACCGGATAACCGGAGCCAGCGAAGAACACGCTAAATTCTGGAACAAGAAGTACCGGTTGGAATCGGTTGTGCAATTGGAGGAATTAATCGAAACGTCCATGACAACGGAACTCTTTCAAAAAGTAACACAACCTTCGCTCACGCTTTATTATTATAAGAATGAACAAGAGCAAGATCCCGAGGTTAAAGTTAGCGCCATGTTGAAAATGAACACACTGCTGGCAACGCCTGAACATCTTAAGGCGACTATGGCTTTCCCCAATGCCGGAGTGCATGTAATCGGTTGTTCCATGACATCCAACGATGTGGAAGGAGTTTATTCCACCATAAAGAATTTTGCTGTTGAGAAGCTGAAGATGAATCCAGTAATTTAGTTTTGATTATAAATGGGCCGCAGAGACAGTGCCTGTCGCAAGAGTAAATGAATTTCAGGAAATATTTTGTTCATGCAGTAAATCGAAATTTCGCAGCGCGTGCAGAAATAATCCTTGCCGAAACGGATAAAAATTTCAACCTCATTTCGCAGGATACAGCCTTTGCCTTAAACTCTAAAAATCCGATTGACAGGCGCCTTGATTTTAGTGCTTACTTTCTTGCTTTGATTAAGACTCTGGATCAGCGGGGCGAGAATTTTGAAACCATTCGGAGAATTTCGCTTGAAGTGGTAACGGAGTTTGTGCAACCTAAAAATAAAATTCAGCAGGCTTTAAAGAAACTTCCTGCCCGTTTAACCAATACGTGGCTAGCCTCTGTTGTGATAAGAAGTTTTAACAAGCGAATCAGTAAACGCGCGCATCCGGATGGATTTGTAGCGAATATCATTACAGATAAAAAACAAACATTTGGACTGGGGTATGGCATTGACATAGTGGAGTGTGGTATTTGCAAACTTTTTCTAAAGCACAGCTATTCTAAATATGTTTCTATATTGTGCGAAGTAGACGAGATAACATCCAGTCTCGCGGGCTTAAAATTGCATCGATCCGGCACGATTGCCCACGGAGCTGCAAAATGTGATTTCAGATACGAAAAAATAAAACCTGTCTGATGGTACGCCAAGAATTGATTGATAAACTCAAAGAAAACCACGCGGCCTTTATGGATTATATTGATTCCTTGACGGCTGAGGAATATAAGCGCAGCCGAAATGAAAAGTGGACGGCTGGTCAGCAACTGGATCATATCCGCATAAGTGTAAAGCCCATAACCCAGGCTTTAGCAATGCCAAGGCTTGGGTTGAAAGCCATGTTTGGCAAAGCGAACCGGCCCAGTAAGTCATATGATGAGTTGGTAACAAAATACAAACTCAAATTGCAGATGGGAGGCGTGGCCACCAGCCGGTTTCTTCCTAAGGAGGTGGTATTTGAACAAAAAGAACACCTTATAAAATCAGTTAACGAAGTTGTAAGTAAGCTGTGCAAGCAACTTCTCGACTATTCGGAAAAAGATTTGGATGAACTGATATTGCCCCATCCGCTACTGGGGAAACTTACCTTGCGGGAGATGATATATTTTACCGTGTATCATGTGGTACACCATCATAAATCTGCAGAGCAGAACCTGAGTAGTTAGTAATGCCAAATATTTTGAAATGATATCCACTGTAAAAATTTTCCTTCGAGCAGCGCTAGCAATCAGTTTTCTTTCTGCCGTTGCAGACCGGTTTGGATTTTGGAATGAATCCGTTTCCGTGTGGGGCAATTGGAATAATTTTGTTGTCTACACGCAAGTAATCAATCCCTGGATTCCGGCATCCTTAATACCAGGGCTGGCAATAGTTGCTACGATAGCGGAAATCATTTTTGCAATAGGATTGCTGATAGGCTTCAAAACAGAATTGGTTGCTCGTCTTAGTGGGGTGCTCTTGCTTCTTTTCGCTCTTTCGATGACTTTTTCAACGGGAATAAAAGGCGCTTTTGACTATTCGGTCTTCAGCGCCTCGGCCGCAGCCTTTGCTTTAAGTTTAATGAAGCAAAAGTTTTTGGAAGTAGATCAGTTGCTGGCCTGACCTGCTGCATCACTTTTTGTAAAATCGCCATTCACTTTTGAAATTCGCTTTTAGTTTTTGATCAGTGAGAATCGCGCGGACCATTTCAACAGGCATGCTGCTTTCGTGCATCACGGCATCATGATATTGTTTATACGTGATTTTACCACTGTCCACCAATTCCTTTTTCAGGGCATAAAACTGAAAGGCGCCTGTCATGTATGCCAGTTGATACAACGGGCCATAGTTGGTGGTAAAACTTCTGCGCACCTCTCCTTCGGCATTGGCACGTTCATGCCCTACCCGATCAACCAAAAAGTCGATACATTGCTGGGGAGTCCACTTTCCCAAGTGATAGTTCAAAGAAAAAATAATGCGCGCACATCGGTGCATACGCCAAAACAACATCCCGATTTTATCTTCAGGTCCCCGCGGGAAATTCATGTCCCATAAAATAAATTCCCAATAGAGCGCCCATCCTTCGCTCCAGAATGGCGTGCGGTAGTTTCTGTATTCCTTATAACGCCTGTTCATAAACCCCTGCAAATGATGGCCGGCAATTAATTCATGATGGACCGTGGCCCGCGAAAAATGAGGATTGTTTCCACGCATGCTCATCATTTTATCTTCGTGATTCATTTCATCGGTTGGATACGAGATTTGAAGTACTTCCCCTCCTAAAAAGAAAGGACTAATTAATTGTTGCTTGGGCGACATCATGCGCATGCGCCAGGTTTCTTCCGCGATGGGTGGAATTGTTATAAGGTCGTTTTTTTTCAGGAAAGCAACCGACTCTTCATACAGCTTTAGCATCGCTTCGGGTTGCTGCCCTTCGGGCACAAAACTTTGCTTCACTTTTTCCTGCGCTTTTTTCCAGTCGGGGCCAAAGCCCATTTCTTTCGAGGCTTTCAATAACTCGGCATCGCACCACGCAAATTCTTTATTGGCAATTTCAATTAATTCTTCGGGCGTGTAGGGAATCATTTCATACTGCAACAGCCGGATTAATTCATCGCGCCCGATCGGGTTGCCAATAATACCACTGCCATCATCTTTGGGGAGAGCTGAGGCATCCACTTTATTTTTAAGAAGAGATGAGTATTTCGCCAACGTGCTATCCAGTTGCTGATAGGGTTTCTTAACCCACCAGGTAAAATCCGGATCGTAGCCGTTATAAAACTCGAAGACACTTTTTAATGCAGCCTGCTGGCCACTCACAACCGAAGAAGCCCTGGAAGCCAGCGCAGGGGGTAGATTTGGTTCTTTGGAGAGCGATAGGGCAAAGACTGAGATATTTTTTTGAATGGCATTAAGCTGATTGGCTGTTTCTTCGCTGTTAAGATGCAGGCCTCGCCTACGCTTTTTCTCAATTTCATAAATGGGATTCCCGAACGAAACAAACTTAGTAAGTTGCCCAATCTCTTTCGCCTCTTGATTTAACAAATACAGTTCATTTTCAAGATCTCTTTTTGTCAGCAGATAATCCACCTTGCCCCCGGCCGATAGCGTTTCGAAAGGCAGTTGCTCCAGTTTCTTTAAGTAATCTTGATAGAAAGCAATAAAGCGATCTTTGCGCTCGAGCGAACCCTGAACAAAATAGAAACGCTCCAGACTGCCGCGGTCGGCCTGATAGTTGATGATGAGTGAATAAACCTCGGTGGGGCGATCATCCGGTGGCTGTGCAAAAAGAGTGTTAGTCAATACAAGACAAAGGAGAAAATAAAGGCGGGCCATACTTTTTTATTTTCAATATAGGATCCCTGTGTTTTACTGCCAACAAGTTTTTTATGTAAGGCAAAGATCATGAAGCCTTCCTTGCGGTTTGCGCGCCCATAAACTATTATGAGCAAATCTTCTTGTACTTTTAATCCTTATTTTCTTTGGCAATGCAACTCCAGCTAACCACAAGCTACAAGCAAATCTTGTTCATGGCCTTGCCAATTTCCATGGCCATGCTGGTACCCCAATTAAATTTTATCACAAACAATATTTTTCTGGGTGGACTGGGAGAACAGGAGCTTGCCAGCGCGGGTATTACAGGGGTCTATTACTTAATCTTCGCTGTAATTGGCAATGGACTAAACAACGGACTGCAAGCCTTGATTGCCCGAAGAGCGGGTCAAAATTTACCAAAAGAGATCGGCCGATTATTCTTTCATGGAGTTTGGATTGCTCTGGCAATCGCTGGTTTGGGTGTTGGGGTAACGTACTTATTTGCACCTGTCATTTTGCGGGCAACCATTCACGATCCGCTTATTGCCGATCAGGTCATTCACTTTTTGCTTATTCGAATCTGGGGATTACCCTTTTTGTACTTATATGTTATGCGCAACGCCCTGCTGGTGGGCACTAATCAAACGCGGTTTTTAATCTGGGGCACCTTAGCCGAAGCAAGCGTTAATATTTTCTTAGACTATGCATTGATTTACGGAAAGTTTGGATTTCCTGCATTGGGCTTTAACGGGGCGGCCCTGGCTTCTATTGTGGCCGAAGGGGTAGGCTTGCTGGTGATCTACCTGGTTATCCGCGTCAAGAATATCCATAAGTCATTCGCGTTCTTTGAACAGACGAAGATTGATTTCTCTGTAATGAAACTGAT
>JAEUUB010000823.1 GCA_016787745.1 Cyclobacteriaceae bacterium | reverse complement strand
TTAATCTTGTCGGGCAAGATGACGCCCGCCCGGGTAATTACCTTTGCTCCGCCCCTTTCTTATTTCACCAGCCACTACTTATTGCTCATCAGGCGCAAATGGATTGGTGAAATGATGTTGTGGATGTTTATACTTGGGATTGTGGCCTCCAGTTATTTAGCCCGGTATGAGCGAATCCCCGCCATCGATTATGGCTCTTTGTTTCCTAAGGAATCAATTTTTGGCAATCGTATTAATGGAGAAAGAGTTTTAGTGTTAGGCTCGGACTGGGCTTTACTTAAAACAAATCGATTTGCCTCCTATTTTTATGACTGGCGGCTTTCAGAACCGATTTTTACTCAAACCGATGATTTTGAAAATATCGTATTGATTGATCGGTCCTTTGCGCAAGACCAGCCCGAAGTTATCATAGACAAAAACAACCTGATGGAGAATGTAATGAATCGGATACCTGGATTAAAAAAACGGTATTATCGACAAGGAGACCTTTATATCCTTATTCAGTAAGTGTTACTAAAAGTAATTTAATAACTTGTTGTACTCTTAAATCATATTTGAGATATGCGGTTATTAATTCCTGCCTTGGTTTGGTCATTTCTTTTATATTCATGCAAGGAAGTTACTTTTCCGACAGCGCAGCCGGCAGGGGTTGCGTCATTAAAAGAGATTCCGGCAACGTTGCGTGCCAGATACACAACGCGTGATAAAGCAACCGGAGAGATTGGCGACACGCTGATCGTTGAATCGTGGGGATATCATTTCAAAGATAAGGAAGATTCTGATTGGTTGGGTCAGGGGAGATTGAGCGATTCGTTGGTTGTAAAATATTACCTTAATTATTATTTCATAAATTTTAGAGAAGGGGATCAATGGGTGTTGCGCCTGGTTAAACAGCATTCTTCTGGCTCACTTGAATTTATGTCGATAGACATACAGGATGACTCGAAGCGAAAGGAGATTCTCAGGAAGATTTCGAGAAAAATGACCGTAAAACAATTTGATAACAACGAATATACGTTCTACCAGATTAACCCAAGTCCCGACCAGCTAATGGCTTTAATTAAGGATGGTTTTTTTACCGGAACCGAATTGCGAAAGGTTAAATAGCTTAATTGTTCTTCTTCTTTTTTAACAAGTTCTGCAGTTTGTTTTCCAGCGCTTTTTGAGTCTCTTGTTTAAGATCCGTTTTCGTAGAATCAGCTGGAACGGCTGCTTTCGTGGTGTCCTTTTTAAACAAATTATTAATAGCCTCCTCAGGCTTTTTGCCAGCTAAAACATCCTGGGCAACTTGTTTCCCCTTTTCTTCGGCAACAGCCGTTGCAGCTTCTTTTACCTGTTGTTTTTGTTCCTGCATAAGGAGCGTTGGTTTTGGATCGTTGTAGGTTCCGCCCAACCCAATGGTTACTGGAATTTCGGATGTAGGATTTGTTGTGCCTGCGTATTGGTTAATAAATCCCTGCATTTGCGAGCCGAGTTTTCCAGCAGGCACGTTCATTTTAAGTTGATAGGCAATTGAGCCATCCAGCCCTGTGCTGCCACTTACATTGGTAACGTAGTTGCCAAACTTAACATCAAAAGGTTTAACACTTAATCGGCCCTCGCGGATCGTTGCCGACATTAATACGTCTTTGAGCGTAACGTTATCGGCATCATCCAGCTTTGTCAGGGAAGTAACACTAGAAATTAACTTTGACTGAGTCAACGCAGCCTGAGCAATTTTTACAAGCCCGGCCGCATTTACGGTGTTCATCCTGGGTGTCATGTCCTGACCTAATTCACCGCTTATTTGAAAATCAGTACCAAAACTACCATTCACCAATCCTGCAATTGGCGCATAGGTTTGTATGATGGAAAACGAACTGGCCGCCTGTTGAATTGAAAGGCTTTCAATTTTAAGAGCCATATCATAAAGAGGGTGTTCTAAATTCTGTGTGTTGTAGGTTCCGTTAACGGTAAACGTACCGCCTAAAAGATTAAACTTAATTCCGCTCAGGTTGGCAATCCCATCTTTTACAATTACATCGCCCAATGCATTGGTAATCGTATAGTCCATAAGCCTGGTTGTTTTAACATTAGCATGGAGGAGGAAGTTAATATTCTTAGGAACCTCAAGAACGCCTAAAGAGGAAGTGTCTGTTGTTGGTGTGGTAGCCTCTTCTGTTTCGGTCATAAATTCATTGAGATCCAGCAGGGTAGAATGGAATGTTAGATTTCCACGGATTGTTTCATTTGAACCAAAGAGGTAGCCGATGTAATTGTTTAAGGCTCCCGTTAAGGTAAAGTCACTTTTACCAATGGTTCCCGTTGTGTTTTTTAATTCTATTTTTTGAGGATCAAACGCAGCTTCGGCCTGACTCATGGTAACAATATAGGGGAGGTCGCTGGCACTGTACTTAAAATCCTTTAAGGAAGCGCTGCCACTGGTAGGCAATCGATCGTACCGACTGGCTTCAAGATCGGAGTACTTTCCTTTCGTTTGAATGTTAGCTTTTACCTTGCCCGCAAGCGTCATTCCCTCTAAAGGAAATATTCGGGTAATCTTTTCAAGATCAACGCCTCCGTTTACTTTCGCATCCCAGGTATAATCGTTAAGGTTTTGCAGAATTAGGTCGGCTGTAAACTTTTCTCCATCCATAAGCATACTAAAGTCTTTTACAGCAATAATTGTTTCGGCCATGTTACCGCTCGTATTGTTGATTGACGTACTGAAGTGGAGGTCTTCCAGAGGCAATGGAAATTCAGATGATTTTACAAAGCCATTGTTCAGCGCCATGGTGGCATCAATAGCCGGAATAATTTTTTTCAGGCTATCATATACCCCTTTAGCCGAGGCGTTGATAGAAAACTTTCCCTTCATCTCAAGGCCTTCCATTGGAAACATTTGACCGAGTTCATTAAGATTCAAGGAGGCTTTTAAATTCCCATTCATTCGATAATCCTTCAGATTTTCAATAAGCAACCGTGCGTCTACGGGATTGGTGCCAAAGTCTAAATGAAGCTTTTTCAAATCCACAACTGTGTTTTCGATAATGCCTGTCTTGTTATCAATGGATAAATCCATGGCAATATTTGAGATGGCTGTTGGCAAGTCGGGATATTTGAACATGG
Organism: Cyclobacteriaceae bacterium; assembly: GCA_016787745.1. Lineage (GTDB taxonomy): Bacteria > Bacteroidota > Bacteroidia > Cytophagales > Cyclobacteriaceae > ELB16-189. The sequence goes on along the minus strand of JAEUUB010000823.1, from coordinate 2,409 downwards.
CATCACTAACATTCAGAACCATGTTAAAGGCGGGCATTTTTGTTTCACTGTAAATGCCTTTGGCAAATCCGCTGAATGATAAATCACCTTTTGTCTCAATAGTTCCAAAATCCTGAGTATAAATTCCCGGGACTAAAGACAATAAACTTTTGAATGAATTTTCAGGACTGGTAAATGCCAGATCCATCTCGTAATTATCTTCATTCATTTTAAACCAACCTTCCGCGCTCATCGCGAAGTCGTTTAGTTTGGTGGTATTGTCTTTGAATGTATAGCGGGTGTAATTTTCACTTATGCCAATAACAGCATCCAGTTGAGTGCGCTTGTTTGAAAGATACTCCATGCCTTCGTAAGCAACCGTAAGGGAATCAATCTGTGTGCGCGTGGTTAGGTCAAATTCCTTTTCATTGAAGTCTCCCTTGCCTGAATGGTTCAGGCCTTTCAGTGATGTAAAAAAAGCGAGCGACTGATCGTCATAAAATAATTGACCCCCGGTAATTTCCCAATGATCTATCCCAAACGAAAAGGAACCCGATTCTTCTGGAGAAGAAGAACTGACAGAATCGGCAGCGGGAAAAGTAATATCATAGTTGGCTCGGCCATCTTTCAAAACTTTAATGGTGATCTGCGGGTTGAACAACGAAATACCCTTAAGTCGCAGCTGATCGCCAAATAAGATGTCCTTAAGGTTAATTTCAACATCCACCTCATCCACAACAAATAACGGAACACCTTCAAAAGGAGCCCGGTTAAACACCCCAAGATCTTTAACCTCAGCGGTAATATTTGGAAAATTCTTGAAAACAGTCAGGCCGAATTTATCGACATCAAATAATACATCGGCATTAATATTCTTTGCAATTTCCTTATCGATGGCAGCCTTAATATCATCTTTAAATACTATGGGAAGAATAAAAGCTGCGGCAACGATCAGCACCAGCAATACAAACAAGCCTATCAGTACTTTCTTTAAAATCTTCATGGTATTTACATTGTTGAGTGGGAACAAAATTAGCAATTCCAATGCTTAGCCCCATGCTAACAAGGGCCTTCGTGGCTTTATGATTTACTACTGCACTTTAACGATAATTTGTTCAATCCATTGCATTTTTTGGTCGAAATGAGGGACCACCCGATGTTGCGCCAACAGCTCCAATGTTAAGTTTATGTTACCAATCCCTTGTTAATATTACCAAAATGTTAATTTTATAGGTCATTTTTAACATTGAGGTAATGGTTCGGCTAATTCTTATAGCAATCTTATTCAGCCTTAGTCTGTGCGTAAGCGCCCAGAATGGTGAATTGTTGCCTGAATTGCTAAAGAGTTACCCATCGGCAAGTCCATCTCAGGCGGTGGATAAAATGAATGAATTTGTTGCCCGCCTGGAAACCAAACGCGCAGGAAAAACGGATGAGGAATTTCTCAGCTTGCTTTTTAGGGATTCGCACAGAAGATTCTTTAAAAAGTATGAGCCTTATACCCAGTTTTCACAAGTTTTCGAGAACGGTCAATACGATTGTTTAAGTGCCACCAGTTTTTTAAGCGTGGTATTGGAGAAGTTCGACTTTGAGTATCGGATAATTGAAACCAATTATCACATTTTTATTGTAATCAACACAAGCGCTGGAGAAGTTTTAATCGAATCCACCGATCGGATGAATGGACTGGTAACGGAACCAAAAGAAATTGACTCGCGAATTAACTCGTATCGGTTAAACGAATTTTACATAAGCATGGCACCCACCAACAAGGACTTTTATAAGTTCAATTTGAATTTATTTCAGGAAGTTGAACCCCGGCAGCTTCCGGGATTGCTGTACTTCAATCAGGCTGTAATTGCTTTTAATAATAATGATCTTGTTGATTGTGCCTTGAGACTAACCCAATCCAAAAGCATTTATGAGTCGCCTCGCACTGCCGAGTTTGCCTTGATCCTCGTGAAATCTGTACTTGTCAGCAATCTGGATGATGATTTGAAGAAGGATCTGATCCGGCCCTTTGCAAAATACCTGGTGGCTTCCGCTTCGGCAGTTGCCTCGCGCTGATCTCTAGTTTTGCAACACCCGAAGTTCCACTCTGCGGTTGAAGGCATGGGCTTCTTCGGTATCTTCCAGGGATAAGGGAACGCTACCCCCAAATGCCTTTGTTTTGATCCTTCGCTTGTTGGCTCCTTTGGAAACTAGGTAATTTTTTACCGCAAGCACCCGATCTTCAGAAAGTTTAAGATTGAGATTTGCGTTGCCACGCGTGTCCGTGTGTCCTTCTAGCTGAATAACCATGTTCGGATTGTTTTGCAACATCACCACCACTTCGTCAAGCTCTTCAAATGAAGTAGGTGTAATGTTGGCTTTTCCAGCATCGAAATTCAAATCATCCAAGCGCATTACTTTGCCTACCGTATGCGTGGT
>JAEUUB010000814.1 GCA_016787745.1 Cyclobacteriaceae bacterium | reverse complement strand
TGCCGACACCTTGTGATCAAATTGTTGAAGCATGGGGTTTTGCCGATCAATGGTGGCGAGTATGCTGTCTAGTGTAATTATCTGGGCAGTACTTGTGCCTGTAATCATTAGGGTTGCCATAATTGACAACTTAATGATTCTTGATACTGGATACTTGATGCTGGAAATTATTGTCCAGCATCTGCTATCCAGCATCCAGTATCCAATATCCAATTTTCTAATGAGTGTTTTCATTTACTTCAAGTTTTCCGAATTTTCTTAATTCATACTCCTTCGTCATCAAAAAGATAAGCGGAGTTACCAGCAAAATGTGTGTGCTGGAAGTAAGTACTCCACCAATCATTGGTAACACAATAGGTTGCATTACATCACTACCTACTCCGGTAGACCATAGCACAGGGATCAAACCAAAAAGCGCTACAGACACCGTCATAAGTTTTGGGCGCAATCGTTTTGCAGCACCAGCAACTACAAACTCACGCAAGTCGGCTTTTGAAATCGTCTCGCTTGAATTTCCTTTTAACTTTACCAATTGATTCATAGCATCATTCAAATAGATTACCATCACTACTCCCGTCTCAACAGCAATTCCAAAAAGTGCAATGAAGCCAACGGCTACCGCTACCGAGAGATTTACACCATAGAAGTAAACCATATAAGCTCCGCCAATGAGCGCAAACGGAATGGTGATCAAACTCAGAAATGCTTCGCGAATAGATTTGAACGCGAGATAAAGCGAAATAAAAATAATCAGCAATACGATTGGTAAAATGTAAAGGAGAGTTTGCTTGCCGCGGATCAGATTTTCATACTGACCACTCCATTCTAAATAATAGCCATTCGGTAATACTCCCATGTCAGAATTTAATTTCTCAATCGCTTCACTCACCGTATTTCCCAAATCCCGATCGCGCACATTAAATAGAACAGCTCCGCGCAGCATCGCATTTTCACTGGTGATCATCGGTGGGCCATCTTCAAAATAAATGTTGGCAACCGAAGAAAGTGGAACAATACCTAGCGCTGAAGTCTTTAGTGGAATACGTTTCAGTTGTTCAATACTATTACGATAATCCTGTGCCAACCGCACGCTGATGCTAAATCGCTGACGACCTTCAATCGTCTGCCCAATCGGTGAACCTCCAATAGCCGATTCAACGATCGTGTTTACATCATCCACCGTTAACCCATAGCGACCTAACGCATCGCGGTTTATATCTACGGTCAGATATTTGCCTCCGGTAATCGGGTCAACATATAAATCTTTTACACCCGGAACACTCTCTAATACTTTCTTTACGTGCTGCGATACTGAATAAATGCTATCCAGATTTTGGCCATATACTTTTACACCTACATCCGTACGAATGCCAGTAGCCAGCATATTAATACGATTGATGATGGGTTGAGTCCAGCCATTTACAACACCAGGGATTTGCAACTTACCATCCAACTCATTGATCAAATCTTTCTTGGTGATGCCCGCTCGCCATTGCGATTTTGGTTTTAGTAAGATGATTGTTTCAATCATAGAGATCGGAGCATTGTCGGTAGCCGTGCTTGCGCGACCCGCTTTGCCCAATACTTTATCTACTTCCGGCACATCTTTTATGATTTTATCCTGAACCTGTAAAATCCGTTTGATCTCTTCGTTCGAAATATCGGGTAGTGTAACCGGCATGAACAAAATGGATTGTTCATCCAAAGGCGGCATAAACTCACTCCCTAAACTAAAAAGCAAAGGAACGCTGATCGCCAACGCGAGAATATTAACTCCAATGGTTGTCTTGCGCCAGTTCAAGCATGCGCGGATAATGGGTTCATAAATTTTTTCAAGGATTCGGTTAATAGGATTAGTTTGTTCGCTTTTAAACTTGCCCTTCATTAAGAATGAAATAACAACGGGAGCCAGTGTTACCACCAGCAGTGCATCCACAATCAGAATAAAAGTCTTTGTGTAGGCTAATGGGTGGAATAACTTTCCTTCTTGTCCTGTAAGTAAAAACACCGGCAAGAAGGAAGTAATAATAATGACAGTAGAATAAAAGACGCCACGCGATACTTGCTTGCTTGATTTCTCAATGATCTCAAGACGCTCCTGCTCCGGTATAGGAATATAATTTTTAGCCATCTTATTTTGTATTGAGTTCTTCAAAACGATGAGACAAGTTCTTATAGGAATTCTCAGCCATGATAATTCCATTATCGACAATCACTCCGATCGCCAATGCAATCCCCGTGAGTGACATGATGTTGGAAGAAATACCGAACGCATTCAGAAAAATAAAACTGGCCGCAATAGTGATGGGAATTTGAATGATGATACTCACTGCACTCCGCCAATGAAACAAGAAGATGATCACCACCAACGACACTACAATCATTTCTTCAATCAACGTTGTTTTAATGGAAGAAATAGATTCTTCAATCAACGTGCTTCGATCGTATACAATGTTAAATTTCATTCCTTCCGGGAATCCTTTGGCCACTTCCTCCATTTTCTTTTTCACACGGGTAATTACTTCATCTGCATTTTCGCCATACCGCATTACCACAATGCCACCCACCACTTCACCCGTTCCGTTGTAATCAAAAATACCAAGTCGTGATTCTCCCGTCATTTGTACCGTAGCCACATCCTTCACCTTTACGGGAACTGTATTGATCGTTTTAACCGGAATATTTTCAATCTCTTCAATGGATTTTAAATAACCCGTTGTCTTTATGATGTAGCCGATGTTATTGATCTCAAACTTGCGTCCTCCCGCTTCGTTGTTGTTGGCACGAACTGCCTGAATGATTTCGGGTACTGATAAGTCGTAGTAATTAAGTCGGTTGGGATTAAGTGTAACCTGATACTGTTTTTGAAATCCACCGTACGAAGCAATTTCACTTACCCCTTGCACATTCTGCAAAGCAAACTTTACATACCAATCTTGAATAGCACGCTGTTCACCTAAATCCATACCGGGCGCGTCCAACGTGTACCATAACACATGACCAACGCCTGTTCCATCCGGACCTAACGTGGGCGTGATTCCTTGGGGCAGCAAACGACTTGCATAATTCAATCGCTCGAGTACACGCTCGCGGGCCCAATAAATATCGGTAGCATCTTCAAAGATGATGTACACGAAACTCATCCCAAACATAGAGTTGGCACGCACATACTTAACCTGCGGTAGTCCTTGCAGATTGGTAACTAACGGATACGTAATTTGGTCTTCAATAATTTGCGGACTGCGTCCCATCCATTCGGTGAAAACAATCACCTGGTTTTCTGACAAGTCCGGAATAGCATCGACCTTGCCGGTTTGTACAGAATGGAAGCCCCAGGAAAATAATCCGGCTGCTACCAGCAACACCAGAAAGCGATTACGGAGTGAAAAAGAAATTAAATTTTCGATCATAACTAAATTGTATCAAGTAATAAGACACACGAAAGCAAAGACATCTATCGAATAATAGAATGCCAAACCGATTAGTTATGAAATCAGATTAGAAATGATTGAACCTGTACCCTAATGTCTCGGTCAATCAAGGGGGGATGATATTTAACGAATTCGCTGCGGGTTGTGGCATTTGAAGGTAAATCAATAGTTGCAATAAGTGGCAACTCAACAACCCAAAATGCTTGTTGAAACTGTAACGAAGTTACCTCCTGGGTCTTAAAGCTTTTACCCTCAAAGATTAGTTGGTCTTCTTTGCAGCATGTCTTCTTTTTTGTTATTGCTTTATGGCAAGTAGGA
>JAEUUB010000784.1 GCA_016787745.1 Cyclobacteriaceae bacterium | reverse complement strand
TTGGGGTCCTTTAAAATAATCCGGAATCCCGCTTCAACAGTTTCTGCATTCGCGCCACCACCCACATCCAGGAAATTAGCAGGTTCGCCACCCGATAATTTGATAATGTCCATGGTTGCCATAGCTAACCCTGCGCCATTCACCATACATCCCACATTGCCATCGAGTTTCACGTAGTTTAAGCCCGACTTGCCGGCTTCAACTTCCAACGGATCTTCTTCTGAAATATCTCTTAATTCTTCCAGGTCTTTATGACGGTACAAAGCATTATCATCCAGGTTAACCTTCCCATCAACAGCCAATATCTTATTGTCGGAAGTCTTTAACACAGGGTTAATCTCAAACATGGAGGCATCTAACCCGATGTAAGCTGCATAAAGTGCATTTACAAACTTTACCATTTCCTTAAAAGCATTACCTTCTAACCCAAGGGAGAAGGCTACTTTGCGGGCTTGAAAGGGTTGGAGTCCAATAGTAGGATCAATCCACTCTTTAATAATTTTTTCCGGATGTGTGGCTGCCACTTCCTCAATGTTCATACCGCCTTCTGTGGATGCCATAATAACCGGTTTGCTGGTAGCACGATCCAACAGAATGCTCATGTAGTATTCTTTGGGTTCACTTTCACCCGGATAGTAGACATCTTCTGCAATAAGTACTTTGTTTACCTTTTTGCCGGCTGCTCCTGTTTGAATGGTCACCAACGTTCCACCCAAAATTGCCTTTGATTTTTCATAGACTTCATCGGCACTCTTTGCCAGCACAACTCCTTTTGATCCGGTTTCTTTTACGGTTCCCTTGCCACGGCCTCCGGCATGGATTTGAGACTTTATAACATACCACTTGGATCCGGTTTCGGCATGGATTTGTTTTGCTGCAGCTACCGCCTTATCCGGAGTGTCGGCTACAATGCCTCGTTGAACAGCAACACCAAATTTATTTAGAATGTCTTTTGCCTGATATTCGTGGATGTTCATAAAAGAATTAGTTTTGGAGGCAAGCTACTTTTTTTAAACATCTAATTCAAGAAATTTAATCTAACGCGGATGCTGAAAGCGGAGGGACTAAAAAAATCGTATGGCACACTCAACGTGCTGAAAGGGGTTGATATTGAAATTAATAAAGGCGAGGTGGTTTCTATTGTGGGTGCATCGGGTGCCGGTAAAAGTACGCTCTTGCATATCTTGGGAACTTTGGATAAACCCGATGAAGGAAAACTGCACTTGGCAGGAAAGGAAGTCTTTATCCAAAATGCCAAAGCACTGGCTGATTTTCGAAATAAGAATCTGGGTTTTGTATTTCAGTTTCATAATCTGCTCCCTGAGTTCTCCGCAGTAGAAAATGTTATGATTCCTGGATTGATTGCTAAGACAGATGAAAAAAAAGTTAGGGACCGGTCGTTGAAGTTACTCGAATCTTTGGGACTAAAGGACCGATCGGCCCATAAGCCGTCTGAGCTTTCGGGGGGTGAGCAGCAACGGGTGGCAGTGGCCCGGGCCCTGATCAACGAACCTGCTTTGATATTTGCCGATGAACCGAGTGGAAATCTCGATTCAAATAATGCAACGGAATTACACCAGCTGTTTTTTAAACTGAGAGATGAATTCGGTCAGACCTTTGTCATTGTAACCCACAATCAGGAGTTCGCAGCAATGACCGACCGTAAGCTTGAAATAAAAGATGGGAGAATGGTCAAGTGAGTCTGACTTACACCTGAGCCATCGTCAAACGCTTGTCAACGAATTCTTCAACCTCCACACATCCTTTTGAGTTTATAGAAGTTAAAGTGACTGCTTTTATTTCATTAATCAAAAGCGGATCATATTTGGCAGCCACGCGAATGTAGTTCTCTGTAAACCCATGCATACGTCCATCCTCCAAATCATTTTCGAAAAGTACGGTAAATGACTTATTGAGATTGGCCTCATAAAAATGTCTTCTTTTTTTATCTGAGAGAATATGAAGCATTTTTGAACGTTCATTTCGCTCTTTCATAGGTACAGATTGCGGAAGGGTAGCGGCCAGTGTGTTTTCACGTTCCGAATAAGTGAATACGTGTAAGTAGGAGATATCGAGCTCATTCAGAAACTGATACGTTTCCAGGAAATGATCTTTGGTTTCTCCGGGAAAGCCAACAATTACATCTACGCCAATACAAGCATGTGGCATTTTTTCTTTTATTCGGCTTACACGGCCCGCGTATAACTCACGTTGATACCTTCTTCGCATCAATTTTAAAATCTCGTTCGACCCGGATTGCAGGGGCACATGGAAATGAGGAACAAATCGCTTGGATTGGCTTACAAAATCAATAATCTCATCTGTCAACAGATTAGGTTCGATGGAAGAAATACGAAAGCGCTCAATGTCTTTCACGTTATCCAGAGCCTCGATCAGATTTATGAATCGTTCCTTTCTTTCTCCCTGTTGCAATCCAAAATCTCCGGTATTAACCCCCGTTAGCACAATTTCTTTAACGCCTTTGGATGCGATATCCTGGGCATGCTTTACAAGATTGGCTATACGATCACTTCGACTGGATCCTCTCGCCAGCGGAATGGTGCAGAAAGAACACGAGTAGTCGCATCCGTCCTGTACCTTAAGGAAAGTACGGGTCCGATCAAGAAGTGAGTACGAGGTATTGAAAGTATCAACGGATTCAATTTCGGAAGCATAAACAACCGGATGCTCGGGCCTCACAAATCCATCCAGCAATTCAGCCAGCCTGAATTTCTCAGCTGCGCCCAGTACAGCATCGACACCCGGAATCTCAGAAATTTCCTTTGGCTTTAACTGAGCATAGCATCCAATAATGGCGACATAAGCATTTGGCGAAATAGTTCGGGCCTCCCGCACAATCTTGCGGCACTTTTTGTCTGCATTTTCAGTAACCGAGCAGGTATTAATAATGAAGATGTCGGGTTGATCTGTAAACTCAACCTTCTGATACCCGCGCTCCTCAAATTTTCGGGAAATGGTGGAGGTTTCGGAGTAGTTGAGTTTGCACCCTAATGTATAAAATGCGACTTTCTTCATAATTTGTGCAAAGATAGCAAGCGATTACGTATTCGAAGACATGATAACAAGCAAGTCGATCGGAAATTTTTATAGTGCAGCCGGGGTAACCCTGTGTTTGCATGTGATCGTGTCGCTTGTTTTTATAGTTTTTCCCACGTTTATAGATTCATCATTAATTTCAAAAACCTATAAGCGATATCTTTTGCCAGGGCCTTTCTTCTCAGCCGACCGGGTTTCTGAGTATCAGACTTCCTTGCTCTCGTGGAAGGTAAACGGTCAATGGTCTGAACCCATCGAGGCTACACGAAACACGTACCAGGATTTTTTTTCATCCGGTGATCTGACTAAAGTGTATCAGGCCCGCCTGGAACGCGCGTTGGTATATTATGGAGCAGAGTCAGATGAGATTAGAAAGAAGGAAAACCTGAAAATCCTAAATCAGTATTATAGAAGTAAATATGTACCTGGCAATGCGGATTCTATTCAGTTGATAATTATTCAGAAGAAGAGTAAAGAATATTCCATTCGACTTGACACACTAACCAAATTCGTATTTTGATTTTGGCCATAAGAAATCTTGAATCTCTGTTTCCGGGCCACAGTAATTTTTGGATTTCTTTTTTTTGTAAATCCCTGTATGGATTTCTGATACTAAAAATACTGACGAGTTGGTCCACGTTACTCGATATAGCCATATATGTACCTTATACATTTCCCTCCGCATATGCCCATCTGTTGTACGCACCCCTGCACATTTTACAGTTAAGTGTTGCGTGTTATTTGTTTTGCTTTTTAGGGGTGCTGCTAATTTCTCTATTTATTCGAACCAATTACATTAGCGCGGTACTTATCTTTTGGTTCTCCGTATCTCTAAGCCGATTCATGTTTCCCGTCTTGAATGGATCTGATTTGGTGCTTAACCTTTACCTGTTGCTGTCGATCGCATTGCCAACGTGGCCCTTATTTAATTCCGGAAGCAAAGGCTATCAGGAGGCTATTTCTTCGGTCGCAATTTTGTTTGCCCGGATAACCTTGTGTTTAATCTATTTCTTATCGGGGTACGATAAACTAATCAATACCGACTGGCGATCCGGAGCGGCCATACATTCAATCATAAATCTTGATTACTTCTTTAATCCTTCGTTCTCCTTTAGTGGGAGTACTACCTTGTTTATGCTGATCGGCTGGGGGGTAATCATTTTTGAACTTTCGTTCTCATTCCTTGTTTGGTTTAAACAACTCAGAGTATTATTGCTCGTAGCCGGAACTCTGTTTCATTTAGGAATAATTCTACTCTTAGGGCTTCCGGATTTTGGACTCCTCATGATTATTTGTTACTCCATTTTTATGCCTATTAAAAAGGAATCACTGCGATAACAGAAACGTTTCAATTGTTTTT
>JAEUUB010000760.1 GCA_016787745.1 Cyclobacteriaceae bacterium | reverse complement strand
CGCTGGGCGAGATTAATCAAAAACAAGGCAACAAGGCCGAGGCAAAGAAATATTTCACCGAAGTGAAAAAGAAGTCGGGCCGTAAGGACGAAGCCTATAAAGATGCCAAGAAGCGATTGAAGAATTTGGAAAAGGGGGATTAATAGGCAGATGTAAAATTCACGAATGATGAATCACAAATTGGGAGTAAAGTAATCTTTACCTTTGTTGAATGAACAATATCTTTTAAGTGGAACTACGCGATTTTATTGTTACGCCCCTGTTGCTTGTGATCATTGCCTTGGTTGCATTTTATATTCGTCCATACCTCGCAGATCAAATCACTCGCAAATATTTTTTCCCTGCTTTAGCCTTCAAAATAGTGGGAGCCATTGCATTGGGATTATTGTACCAATATTATTACGATGGAGGAGATACTTATAACTTTCATACCCGGGGGAGTCGTCATATTTGGGAGGCATTTATGAACTCCCCATTGGCCGGATTAAAATTGCTCTTGGGAAGTAAAGACCAGGTAGACATTTATCAATATTCTTCGCGAATTCCATTCTATTATGACTCGACATCCTTTTTTGTAATTCGCGTTGCTGCAATTTTTGACCTAATTACTTTTTCATCATATTCTGGTACATCCATTCTATTTTCGCTTGTCAGTTTTGCCGGGGCTTGGGCACTATTTTATACTTTTTATCAGCGATACCCCACCCTACATTTTTCAATCTCACTTTGTACCCTTTTTGTCCCTTCCGTAATTTTTTGGGGTTCGGGTATTTTAAAAGATACGCTTGTAATGGCTTGCCTGGGACTGGCAACTTATGCTATAGATAAGCTTTTTATCCAAGGTAAGCGAGATTGGCGGGCAGTAGTACTTCTGATACTTTCCTTTTATGTTGTGATCCATGTTAAACTCTTCGTTTTACAGGCTTTCATTCCTGCAGTACTATGCTGGATATTTTTTAACAGAATTAGCGCTATTCGCTCCCTGTTTCTTAAAATTCTTATTTATCCGGCAAGTCTATCATTGATAGTATTGTTGGGGTATTTGTCTATTAGAGAGATTGGGGAAAGGGATGCGCGTTACTCTATAAAAAATATGGCTAGGACAGCAAAAATTACAGCTTATGATATTGGATTTTATTCTGGACGAAATGCAGGCTCAGGCTATTCTCTGGGCGAACTTGATGGAACTTTCTCCAGCATGTTAATTAAAACGCCTGCAGCAATTAACGTAACTTTGTTTAGACCTTATTTGTGGGAGGTAAAAAATCCCTTAATGTTATTTTCGGCCTTGGAAGCAGCAGTGATGTTTTTCTTATTTAGCTATGTTCTAATAAAGTCTGGTCACAGGATTATTTCTGTACTTAGCAATCCTGATTTTATCTTTGCTTTTATGTTTTCGATTACCATCGCTTTTGCTGTTGGAATAACTTCATACAATTTTGGAACCCTGGCAAGATACAAGATACCCTTAATTCCATATTTTACTTTTGCGTTAGTGCTATTGGGTAATCCAAAAGCGATAAAAAATTTTGTTGATTCGCCTCAATTGAAAATTGATTAATTACTTTCAAGCGCCCTTTTTTACCCATTTCTTTGCGCAGGGTGCTATCTAAAATTAGAGTAGATAAAGATTTTATCCAGTCGTTTGGGGTGTAACATACCAAGCCTTCTTCCCCATGGGTGACAAGGCTACTGTTTACCCCAATGGCTGAAACAATTGCAGGAATCTCCAAAGCCATATATTGTAATGCCTTAAAACCACATTTTCCTTTAGCCCATTCATTATTGGGCAAAGGCATAATTCCTATATCTGCTTCCATCAGCCCCGTAACTTCATTCTCAGGTGACCAATCTAAAAACCTAAGATTTCGCACGCGGAGTTTGGGTAATTGATCAGCAATCACAAGGAATGATATATCCGGAAACATACTTTCTACTGCTACCAGTTCACGATCTAGGCTCTCTAAATATTTCAGAGTAGAGTGCGAGCCTGTCCAGCCGATTACAACTTTCTCTGTTTTTTTTTCTACCCTATTCAGAGTGGGATTATGCAAGTATTTAGTATCCAATGTGGTAGGATTATAAATTACTTGTTTTGCATATTGTGCTGCGTAGTTACATAAATACCTATTGCCGGCACTCACCCGATAGCTCCACCGGCAAATAGAGGCCACCTTACTTCTCCATTTGATTATCTCAGTAAGCCATACGTTCTTCAGATTGTCCGTAAGCCAGATTGCATCATCGAAATCATAAATTATTTTTTTTCTTAAAACGTTAGCAACGATCCACTCGAAAACGGGCGGGCCAAGCGGTGCGGCCTCTCGGTGAATGAAAATAAAATCGAAAGCGGGTACGCGAAACAAAAGCAAAAGACGCTTCCCATATCCTGAAATCAGCGCCCGTATTTTTTGAATTATCTTTCCTCTTGCATAGAAAATGCGCCAGTTTTTAGCTGTTAAAAAACTCTGAACTTTAAAGTCGATCTGCTTATTGCGCAGTAGGCTAAAATACTGCTCGAATCTAAACCGTTGTGAAGGGGCTTCTCCGACAGGATAGGGGCAAATAAAAAGTATTTTCATTGAGCAGGCGCAATATATTCAACTCCCGCGTTTTTTAGATTACGGACAAACAATTAAAACCTTACCTTGCGGGTTTATTTAACTAATGTCTTTCCAAAAGTCGGTAGCTTCAACAGTTGGGCTTAACATTTATACATTTTTAGTTGGATTCGTGAATTCGATTTTGGCAGCCCGTATGTTGGGAGCCGAAGGAAGAGGTATTTTTTCCATCTACACCTCCTCTGTGGAGCTTCTATCTATGTTGCTGGGGCTGGGAGTGCCGCATGCCTTATTATATTTTGCCGCCAAGGATCGGTTTGATCGATCCCGTTTATTTACTACTACATTATTTTTCTTGCTTGTTACCACACTTATTTTTTGTATTGTGGTGTCCATAAGTATTAAAAATGGTTTTGGTGATTTTTTTCTACCCCATCCATTTCAGGATGCCAGCGGGCAATGGATGATTGGCGTTTACTTCTTGGGATTAATGGGCTGGTATTTATTGGTGTCCATCTTAAATGGTCATCGTTTTTTTGTGCAAACAAATTTTATCAGCCTGATCAATATTTCGGGTATGCTGATTGTTTATGCGATACTGTTTATTCTGTTACCGAATCCTGTTAGCCCGTTTGTTTTTTTCTTTGTACAAATGAGTATGTCGGTAGTCACATTGGGCCTTTGCTTTTATTTCAATAAACGCTTGGTAGAGAACAAGGGCACCCACCAATTGCTGGACAAAGAAAGTATATTGACAATTGTAAAATATGGTCTTTTGATGTATGCCTGTAACCTCATGTTGTTTGTAAGTTTAAAACTGGACTATTGGTTTATAAATTATTTTGCAGGGGCAACAGCGTTGGGAGTATATACATTGGCCGCCAATGTGGGTTTGATGATGCTTCTGTTGCCAAATTCAATTGGCCTTGTGCTTACTGCGTTTAAAGCTAACGAAACGGTTGGGCGTGTTGATGAGTGGACAGCCTTTTTGTGCAGACTTAGCTTTACCATTAGTTTACTCGCAGCCATTGCTTTATATCTTATGGGCGATCCTGTAATTCAATTTTTGTACGGTGATGATTTTGAGGGAGCGTTTAGATTACTCTGTATTTTATTGCCGGGGATTGTTCCTTATTGCGTTTTCACAGTTCTGAAAAACTATTTTGCAGGGGCGGGCAGGTTGAATGATTTGCTTTTTGTTTCGATACTCGGAATCGCAGTGACTGTTGTTTTAGATTGTCTATTGATTCCAACTCACGGAGCCGTAGGGGCTGCCTTCGCTTCAATTTGTGCCTATCTTACTTCCACGCTTGTCGCGTGTTGGCGGTTTCAGGTCCGAACCGGTATATCCCTGTTTCTGCTATTTGTTCTTTCCGGTGACGATATACGTATAATCAAGAAGGCAATCACGAACCTATTTCGATCTTAATTTTGAACTTCATGACAGCCCTTTATAGAAAGATTGGAAATTTTTTTAGTATTCTTAAATACAAACCTTCCGAAGAGACCAATATTAATACCTATGAGTCTGATAGCATAGTTAACTACTATCAAAGTCAGATACCGGCACTGCAAGAAGCAGAAAAAAGAATCCTGAACGAGCTATCAACCTTTGTAGCCTCTAGTGCCATGTTGGATATTGGAATAGGTACGGGTAGAACCACTTATTTTTTTGCTCCGTTGGTCAACCGATATGTGGGTATCGATTATTCGGAAGCCATGGTGAAGGCTTGCAAAACCCGATTTTTCGAGTTTCCGTATCAATTTTTAACAGAGGATGTAAGATCATTAAGAAATTTTAATACCAATGAATTTGATCTCGTTCTGTTTAGCTTCAACGGATTGGATAGTATTTCACCTGATGATCGGGAGTTGGCGTTGGCTCAGATAAAAAGAGTACTTAAACCAAAGGGCATGTTTATTTTTTCTTCTCACAATTTGTTAGCAGCCCCAAACCTAATAGCTTACTCGTTCCCACTTTCTATTAGCGCCCTAAAAAGAAACTACCGGTCTTTTGTGCTTCGTAAACTTAACCCGCCCATTCCTAAATTGCAGAACCAAAATTTTGCAATGATTGTGGATGGCAGCCATGCTTATCAGATTCGTAATTATTGGGTGAAACCAGTTTATCAGATTTCCGTTTTACAGGCCCATGGTTTTTCGGTTGAAAGAGTGTATGACCTGCAGGGCAGAGAGCTCACCCCCGCGCAATGGCACGTAACAACAGATACCTGGTTGTATTACTTTTGTAAAAAGGAGGTATGATAAAAGTAATCACCTTAAACTTATTTTTTTTTAAACGTCAGGAAATTTGGTTTCATCAAAACGAAGAAATAAATCTGGTTGATCAAAATTTGTTCTACCAATCCAAGAATAAACCGCTGTACTACCCGTCTCAAGAATTCCAAACATTGATTACGCTACTAACTGAAGATTCGAGTGTTTTGTGGAAACGAATCAGTCGCACATTTCAATATCATATTCGTAAAGCGGAGAAGACAAACTCCGTTTGCTGGATGGATTTTTCGCCAAATGAATCTCGAATTAATGATTTTATTCGCACCCACCAACAATTTAGTGCAAGAAAGAAACTTCAATCTTTCAGTAAAAGTCGTTTGGCCGCCCTGCTTAAGTCCAAAAATATTTGTTTCACTGGCGTGGATGTCATGGGCAAACCCGTTCTTTATCATTGTTATTTAGTGAATGGAAATACAGCCAGGCTTCTTTCCAGCCATGATGATGGTGCCATTGATTCAACTTTGCGAGGGTACTTGAACAAATATTTGCACTGGAAAGATATGTTGGGTTTTAAGGAGCTTACCTATCAGGATTATGATTGGGGGGGCATAAGTCACGACCCTGAGGATGGCAGAAGATTTTTTAAAGAATCTTTCGGAGGAAGCCTCCATTTGTATTACAATTACCAAGTACAGAGAAATTTTTATAAAGTCATTAAAAAGGGCCTAACCGTTTTTAAAAGACAATGAACGTAACAAAGCAGATTTACTATACTCTATTTACCCCATCCTTACCTAAGGACACTCAGTACCGCTTTGGTTTTATCTTTCATACAGAGAAAATCTATGCCCTTCAAACATTTAATCAGTTGATCAGGTTTTGTCGTGCTTTCGAGGAGCTTACCGGCAAGCGTGCCTTGTGTGTTGTAATGACACCCGAGAATCCTTTGATCAGAAAAAACATGGAGGTGGATAATGTAACGGAAGATGAGTTTTTTCAAAGATTAATGAAACTCAATCAGTATGCAGATATTGGGTATCATGGTCATTTCTGGAAGTCCAATCAAAAATCATTTCTGGATACTCAGAATCAGATCACCCCGCAAACTTCATTTTTTGAGTTTAAAAGTCAGGTAGCAGAACAATTTGAACGTGAAGTGGTATGGTTGCGAGAGCGCGGATTTTCTATCACCAGTTATGCTGGCGGTTGGTGGTTTGTAAATCCCTTGATCTTGGATTTGTTGCAGAAAATGAAAATTCAATACGACTTTACATTTTCGCTGCAAATCTGGGTAAAAAATAATTGGGCCCAGGCCGCTATGCAAAGAGCACAGATTCATTTTGGGGAAGTATTTAAATCAACAAAAGAAACTGTTACACACGTTCAAACTTTAATGGGTTGTCCTAATTCCAATTATCCGCAGGACTTTGTTCGCATCCTAAATAAGTACACCTCTGCCAATTTTAATACCTTGGGGATGATCACAACGCACGATTATAATATTGAGACCGAAAGGGATTTAGCCAGGGCGATAGAATTAATTCGCTACTTACGTCACTTTTCACAAGTATCTTTTTTTTCGCTTGCCGATTTGGCGTTGGAACCCGTGGAAAAACAAATTCTGATTTACTAGAAGCAGTATGACATTGCCCCGGCACACACGCATCTTAAATTTCTTTCGGAAGGCTTTTATGAATACTCCTTGCGAGTATGTGTTGGCAATGGCTATGACAAATCAAGTCACCCGTTTTTTAGCATTTAAACTGTTGCCGAATCATTACCAGTATAAAAGACCCACGATCCGTAAAGTTGTTCGTAAGGGTATAAAGTTTTCGCTGGATATTAGTAATTGGAATGATTGGGAAGTGTATTTTAATGCTACTGAAAAATCGTTACTTCAATTTATTACCTTCTGCGAACCTGGTTTTGTTGTGCTTGATGTAGGAACAAACATTGGCTACACAGCGCTTTCCTTTGCTGTTCGCGTTGGTCCTTCTGGTAAAGTTTTCGGATTCGAGCCACATTCCGGTACATTTCGGAAACTGCAAGCGAATTCAGAATTCAATTCCTTTTCTCAACTTCACATTTCACAGGTGGCGTTAGGTGCTAAACCGGGCCGAGCGGGGTTGCAGGTAATTTCAGAAAATAATTCCGGTAAAAACAGAATCACGGGCAATAAGGAGATAGACCCAAACCAACCCATTGAAGTTACTACGGTAGATGTGTTTTGTGATTCTAAATCCTTACAGAGAGTAGATCTAATGAAAATCGATGTAGAAGGTTTTGAGCTGGAAGTGATTAAAGGCGCTTTAAATACGTTGGAGCGATTTAGTCCCGTGCTATTTATCGAACTGGATGATGAGAATTTAAGAGCGCTGGGGACAACCCCAGCGCAGTTAGTTGAGGAATTGCAAAAAGCCGGTTACAAAGTATCTAATGCGCGCACTCAGGAAAAGATTACTGTTTCCAGTGAGTTTAATAATTGTCATTTCGATATTTTTTGTAGGAAGGAGTCATGAGCGCAGGGTTAAAGTTCGTGTGCGTAATACCAAGCCTTGAAATAGGCGGTGCCGAAAATCAATTAGTAACAACCATTAATGAATTAGCTACTGACAATGAGATTTTTTTAATTGTGCTTAGTGCAAGGGTTTCCTTGTTGGCTCAAGTTAATTTGCCACGAGAGCGCATTTTAATTCTTAAGAAAGAAAGGCTGGTTACACTGTCTGGAAATTTTCTGCCATCATCATTCGTTGCCGCTTTCAAAATTTCTCAATTTCTACGGAGGAAAAATGTTCGTTTGGTAATCGCACATCTTCCTATTGCTCATTGGGTATGCCGTTTAGCGGTTAACATTTGTCGCGCAGGGTTACGGAAGGTACACCTGGTTAATTATCATCATTCCATGAACGTGCTCAGCTCCGATTTGCTGTTCTCAAAGCTTTTTATTCCGATAAACAAAGTACTTTCCCACGTATCCGATGCAGGAAATATTTGTGTTTCAAATGCTGTAGCTAAAGACATTGCTCGTTTTACTCACCTGAAAAATCAGCCCGTTACGATTTATAATTTTGCCATGGACGACCGAACGAATTCAAACACTTTGTATTTGAATAAAAGTGGGTTTTGGATTGTAATTCCAGGTCGGTTGGAGGCGGTAAAAGGGCAACTTCATTTTATTCAGAATCTGATATCAGCGTTTTATTTTAACGAATTCAGCCATCTCAATCTTAAATTTATTTTTGTAGGCGGAGGATCGCATCACCTGCCCATGGAAGAGTTGGTTCGCTCAAAAGATTGGCAAAGTTTTTTTGAGATTACCGGCTCTGTTACCCATTCGGAAATGTTAAGTTATATGAACCATGCAGATTTAATTGTTATTCCTTCGCTGTCAGAAGGTTTGGGCGTAACAGCGATAGAAGCCTTAATGTTGGGGAAGCCTGTGCTAGCTTCTGATGCCGGTGGTTTGCCAGAAGTAGTTGTACCCGGTAAAACCGGGACCTTATATAAAGCAGGGGATGCATATGAAATGATTAAGTGCCTTAAAAAAGTTTTACTGGGTGATTGTAGGATTGATTCTGATTTGCAGCGTGAATTTTACTTGAAGAACTTTACCCGTCAGCAACATATTGCAACGCTACAGCAGTACTTACGTACATTCAGCAATTGAAATGAAGAAGATACTTTATCTCTCATACGATGGCTTACTCGATCCCTTGGGGCAATCACAAATTCTTCCTTATCTGGAAGGGCTGGCTGCCTTAAATTATTCAATTTCAATTATCAGTTTCGAAAAGAAATCCAAACTTAGTTTGGTAAACCCTTTGCAGCGGAGGCTTAATGCATTGAATATTTTCTGGATACCCCTGCATTATCATAAAAAGCCCGTTATTGTATCTACCATCTTTGATTTAGTTCGGATGTATGTCCATGCAAAAGAAGTGGTTAAGGGTAGGAAGGTGGACCTGATTCATGTGCGTAGTTATTTGCCTGCGCTTTTAGCCAAACGAATAAAACATAGATTTAAGATACCGTATGTTTTTGATATCCGGGGGTTTTGGATTGATGAACGCATAGAAGGGAAAATATGGAATCCTAAAAACCCAATATTTAAAGTGGTTATTAGATATTTGCGGAAGGAGGAAAAATTACTTTTTTCTCAGGCCCGATACACCATTGTATTAACTGCAAAAGCAAAAGAACTTTTAGCGAATGGCTTCCCTGCATATTCTAATCCTGCGCATACGGTGGTTATTCCCTGTTGTGTCGATTCTCAGTTATTTTCTCCCTCCAAAGTGTCAAGAGAAATTTTGGACAAATGGCGGGGTAAATTTAACCTGCTGCAGCGAGATAAGATCATTATCTACCATGGTAGTTGGGGTACCTGGTATCTAACAAACAGAGTTCTTGAGTTTATGGCCTGCGCGGCTAATTTTGATCCGGACTATTTCTTTTTAATAGTTACGCCAACAAATCATGAATCTATATTGAAGGAAGCTAAAGAACATAAGGTTCCAGTCAACCGTTTGGGGGTAGTAGCCGCCACCCGAAGCGAAATCCCTGAATTGCTGAGGCTGGCAACCTTGGCAATATTTTTCATCAATCCGGGTTTTTCCAAGCAAGCATCATCGCCAACACGGTTAGCCGAAATTGTAAGTATGGCCTTACCGTTAGTTACCAATCAAGGAATAGGTGATAATGATGTTTTACTAACCAATCAACCGTGCGGATTTTTAGTAAAGTCTTTTAATGCGTTGGAGTACGCTCAAATTTTAGAGCGTATCTCTTCTTTGAATCACCATTTTTACTCGCAATCGCTGCTTGACTATTTTTCCCTTGAAAAAGGAATAAACGCGTATGATAAAGTATATCAAAGTCTCGCCAATACGGATACGTGAGTAACATAATTTTGTACAAGGGTTACGTTTGATGTTTGAGTCCATATAATAAGTTGATGCGAATTATTATAGTTTCTCTGCTGGTAAGTTATCGGTTGGCATTAGCCCAGCCGATAGCGGGCTTTATTATTTCAGAAACCAGTTGTAAGAATACCCAGATTGACTTAACAAATATCTCTACTACTCCCGCCAGCTATCAATGGGATTTTTGTGGGGGTTCCTTAAGTCAAACCCCGGTAGCCAGTAATTCATCATTCGTTATCCCTGCCAATGCCCCGGAGGGAATGGTGTTAATTCAGGCAGATGGCAATTGGTTTGGGTTTGCGGCCAATACAGGCGCTGATGGTATTTTACGGTTTGATTTTGGTTCCGATCCTACGTCTACCCCGGTAGTTGTAAATTTAGGGAACCCGGGAAGCCAATTGAATAAGCCCCGGGATATAGCTGTTATACGGACTGGTAATCAGTGGTATGGATTAGTTAGCTGTGTAAACGTAGCGGAAGGCTCTACCCGCGTTGTCCGGTTGTTGTTTGGTTCATCAATAACAAACCCTCCAACCGCCCAAAATCTTGGTGATTTTGATGGTAAGGTAAGCCAGGCCTATTCAATAGAATGGGTGGCTGACCATGCCGAGTGGATTGCTTTGATTACAGACCGAAGTCAACGAAAATTGTTGTTGGTTAATTTTGGAGTTTCTCCGACCTCCACACCATCAGCCAATTCTGATTTTATT
The DNA here is from genome assembly GCA_016787745.1 of Cyclobacteriaceae bacterium. Classification (GTDB taxonomy): domain Bacteria; phylum Bacteroidota; class Bacteroidia; order Cytophagales; family Cyclobacteriaceae; genus ELB16-189. The sequence continues at coordinate 6,651 of JAEUUB010000760.1, read as the reverse complement.
GAGGTTCCCTTACCGGGAAATGGATTTATAAAAGACTTTTCAGTAATAAGGGATCAAGGAAGTTGGAATGCGTTAGCCATAACAGAAAATCGGAATGTATTGAAACTTAATTTTCCAAACAGGTTGTATCAAACACCTGCCATAATTGATCTTACTTCAGAGGTTTCCCTAACAGGGTTCCCTAATAACGTAACGCTTATTCGCGATCTTAATCAATACTATGCATTCATACTCCAATTTGAAGGAGAATTAATTAAGGTAACCTTTGGTAATAGCATAGCGAACTCTCCCGTGGTTACGTACCTGGGCAACCTGGGCACGCTTTCAAATATGCAAGGATTAAGTTTTGCAAAAACAGATAATACCTGGATAGCTTATTCAAATTCTGTAACCGGCCAACTGAAAAAGGTATCCTTCGTTGCCCCTTGTTCTTCCAGTATTTTTTCTTCCAATGATTTTTCCCCCATTCTTTCCTTTTCAGAACCTGGAAAAAAAATTATAGCCCTTGAGGTTGTTAATGACTTTGGAGAGAAACGATTTCATATAGACTCCGTCTTAATCAAGACAAATCCCTTAGCTAATTTTAGCTGGCAGCGGAATTGCTCAGGTCAGGCAACAGAATTTGAAGACCTATCTACAGACGATGGAACTATTCTTGCGTGGAATTGGGATTTTGGCGATCCTGTTAGTGGGGCATTAAACAACTCCACATCACAAAATCCAAACCATGTCTATTCAAGCCCCGGACTTTACAATGTAATGCTTAGTTTAACGGACGACTGCTCAGAGTCAACCTTTATAACAAAGCAAATTGAAGTAAATGATCCTTCTTTAATTTCATTAGAAATCGAGGTTTCAGATATTTTGTGTTCATTTCAACCTATAAAATTTAAACCACTCGCATCAACCGGCATTGCTTCTGTAACAACCAGCATGTGGGATTTTGGTGATGGCCTAGCCTCCCAAGAACTTGAACCCGAACATCAGTATACGGCAATGGGCGATTACATTGTGCAGCTATCGGCCATTGTCAATCAATGTGAAATAGGGGCATCAGCTGTCTATCGTATTGAGCCTGGGGTAGAAGTTAATTTTACATCTACAGGGTTATGCACCAATGAAGCCGTTGAGTTTACTACTTCTGCGCCTGGTACCCAGCATCTCTGGGATTTTGGAGATGGATTTCATGTTCAGGGAATATCCACTCAACATACTTATCAGTCAGAAGGCTTGTATGAAGTTGTGCTAACAGTAGAAAGTGCTAATGGATGCATTAATACAAGGGCGCAAACAAAAGTGATTCGTTCCAAACCCCAACCCAATTTCTCCATCGATCTCCCGCCTTTTTCCTGTGCCGGTTCGCCCAGTCAATTCAATGACTTAACTCCGCCATTGACCGATAGCAACATTGCAACCTGGACCTGGCATTTTGGAGATGCTGCTAACGGAACTTCTTCTCAGAAAAACCCAACCTATATTTATACTCTTGCCGGTGACTATCAAGTGTCGCTCGAAACCGAAACGAATTTTGGATGTACTAACACGATTCAAAAAACAATTACAATCTCTCAGGCGCCTGTGGTTGATTTTACCCACGATGCTTCCTGTCTAAATCAGGGCACGCAATTTCAAGATGCCTCGGGTTCTAATGTTAAAGCCTGGCTTTGGTCTATTCAAAACAATACATACACTAGCCAAAATCCGATCCACAGTTTTAACACCACGGGGGATCAATCAGCCACCCTTGCCGTTACCGGGAATAATAATTGCGTAAGTCAGGTATCGAAAACACTTTTTATTCCCACGCCCGTAAACATTGATTTTACAGCACAAAGCACATGCGCTTCCAAACCTTCATTTTTTCAGGAGACTTCAACAGCGGGATCAGATCCGGCCACTTCTTGGCGCTGGGATTTTGGCGGACAACAAGCATTGGGCTCTCCTGTGCAACATGTATTTCAAAATACAGGCAACTATAACGTTCGATTGTACTCTACCCGTCAGTCCGGGTGTGTCTATTCGGTTTCAAAATCAATAAGCGTGGTTGCTCCGCCTGTAGCTCAATTTTCCATGTCCCCAGAGTCAGGCGCAGCTCCCTTAGCCGTTGGCTTTACCAATACCTCCTCGGGGGCTAGCTCATTTTTGTGGAAGTTTAACGATGCCAACAATTCTACGAGCACCCTCTTCTCGCCATCCTTTACATATTCGGCCTTGGGAGAATACCCTGTTGACCTGATTGCACGCAATGCAAATGGCTGCTCAGATACATTACAAAAGATAGTTCAGGTGGTTGTTCCTCAAATTAATCTGGCGATGACCGAACTAACCTTATTTAACAATGGGGATGGATCTCTTCGGGCAAATGTTACTATAAGGAATGATGGTAATCTTACCATACAAAATCCGGACGTATATCTAAATTTAGCGGGTAAGGCCCAGGTAAAAGAAAAGATATCAGGACCTGTTTTACCCGGCCAATCTATAACGAGAACGCTGGCAACTTCTATTTTGCCTACTAATTTAAAATATGCGTGTGCTGAAGTTTTTGTGAATGGCGATACGAATCAATTTGATAATGAAAAGTGTATCAACCTTGTGGATGAAACTGTATTTATTTCACCTTATCCCAATCCAGCTAATGAAATTGTTTATCTCGAATGGGTTAATACCAATTTGGAATCTCTTGATTTGGTGATTTATAATTCTCTCGGTCAACCCGTTTTATCTAAAACTTATTCCGGATTATTGACGGGTTTAAATCAGGTAGAACTCTATGTTGGCAACCTGGCTGAGGGAATTTATTTTGCAACCTACATAACGGGTAATAGAACTTTCAGTACCAGATTTTCCATCGTTCGGTAATTGAACCGGACTGCTTAATTTTACATTGGCGGATAGCATCATCCCCGGATTTTATTCTAATTTTACTAGAACGTGTAACTAAAATTCAAACTTCTTTTAATGAAGCATAAACTGGATCCTACCGACCGGAAGATTTTGGAAATCCTTCAGTCCAATTCAAATATTACGAATGCTCAGCTTTCGCAGGAAATTGGGTTATCCCCAGCACCCACGTTGGAGCGGGTGAAAAAACTTGAAAACTCGGGTGTTATAAAAAGTTATCATGCGGTGGTGGATATGGCAGCCGTAGGATTAGGAGTTTCCACCTTTGTAATGGTTTCCTTAAAAGGACATAACAAAGAGAATATCGCCAAGTTTGTCAGTGCAATACAAACCATAGAAGAAGTAGTGGAGTGCCATCACGTAACTGGTCAGGCGGATTTCATTTTAAAGATTGTGGCTCCCGACATCCCCGCGTATCAAAACCTGATGTTGGAGAAAGTTACAACAATTGAAGTGGTGGATAACATGCAGTCCACCATTATACTTTCAACTTTCAAGGACAGCAAATCTGTTCCGTTGCCATGAACGGCTCCGACAAAACCCTTATTTTAAGTTCCGCTCAGGTGGACCAGAAGATCAGGCGTATTGCCTTCGAAATCTTTGAAAATAATTTCAAGGAAAAAAGTCTGGTGTTGGCCGGCATCGATGGGCAGGGGTATTCATTTGCAAAATTACTCGTTGCTGAATTGGGCACTATTTCGGCCCTTGAGATTTCCGTTGTAAAAGTCACTTTAGATAAATTAGCTCCCCGGCAGTCGGATGTAACATTGGATGTTGATCCCAAAGAACTTAAAAAAAAGTGCATCGTGCTGGTTGACGATGTTTTAAACTCCGGCCGCACGCTGGCCTATGGCATGAAACCGTTTTTGACAGCCGAAGTAAAAAAAATTGAAGTAGCAGTGTTGGTAAACCGAAGTAATACTTTATTCCCTATCACACCTACCTACACAGGCTACGAGTTAACTACCATTCTTAACGATCACGTAGAGGTTGTTCTGGGTAAAAAATCTGCGGTATATCTTCTTTGATTTTTAAATTTTAACTCTTGTCAGTCCATAAATCATCCGAGGTAAAAAAAATAACCACCCACCAGCTTCAGGAAATGAAGAATAGAGGTGAGAAAATAGCCATGCTTACCGCATACGATTACAGCATGGCACGCATTATTGATGGGGCAGGCATTGATGTAATTCTGGTAGGTGATTCAGCTTCCAACGTGATGGCGGGTAATGAAACTACCTTGCCTATTACGCTGGATCAAATGATTTATCATGCTTCATCCGTAGTGAAAGCGGTAAAGCGTGCTCTAGTGGTGGTGGATATTCCATTTGGATATTATCAGGGAAGTTCGGGCGAAGCCTTGCGTTCTTCTATCCGAATTATGAAAGAATCGGGCGGACATGCCGTGAAGTTGGAAGGAGGGAGTGAAGTGAAAGACTCCGTACTTAGGATTTTAAGTGCGGGTGTTCCTGTAATGGGTCATTTGGGATTAACCCCTCAATCCATTTATAAATTCGGAACGTATACAGTGCGCGCCAAAGAGGAAGAAGAGGCAAATAAGCTATTGGAAGATGCGCTCCTTCTTCAGGAATGCGGTTGTTTTGCTATTGTATTAGAGAAGATCCCGGCTAGCCTGGCAAAGAAAGTTTCCGCCTCATTGCAGATTCCTGTAATTGGCATTGGGGCCGGCCCCGATGTAGATGGGCAGGTGCTGGTAATGCAGGATATGCTGGGCATTACCAAAGACTTTAAGCCACGTTTTTTACGTAGGTATGCCGATTTAAATACAGTAATTACAGGGGCTGTTGGCAACTATGTAAAAGATGTAAAAGCGCGCGATTTTCCCAATCAGGAAGAGAAGTATTGAACGGTAGTTTTAATTACCTCGAGAATTTCTAATTTCGCCTCCATTATCATAGAATTCAATTTAATCATACGAAAATGAGTGACCAGAAAATTACGATCAGCAATGGAAAATTAACGGTACCTGAAAACCCCACAATCCCCTTTATTGAAGGAGATGGAACAGGACCCGATATTTGGAGTGCTTCACAACACGTATTTGATTCTGCGGTAGCAAAAGCTTATGGCGGAAAAAGAAAGATAAACTGGAAGGAAGTAATGGCCGGAGAGAAGTCGTTCAAACAGTCGGGCAACTGGCTTCCGGACGAAACCTTAGATGCTTTTCGTGAATATCTGGTAGGTATAAAAGGGCCCCTTACCACGCCTGTGGGTGGAGGGATTCGTTCATTAAATGTCGCTCTTCGCCAGATTTTGGACTTATATGTGTGTTTGCGTCCGGTACGGTGGTATGAAGGTGTTCCTTCTCCTGTAAAAAATCCAGGGGCTGTGGATATGGTTATCTTCCGCGAAAACACCGAGGATATTTATGCGGGTATTGAATTCGCAGCGGGCACACCCGAATCCCAAAAAGTGTTGGATTTCCTGGCAAAAGAATTCCCGAAGGAATACAATAAGATCCGCTTCAATACGAAAGATAAGTCAGAGTCGTTCTGGAAAATGGTAGGCGCCCCTAACATGAATAACGATGTGCAGGTGGGTATTGGTATTAAGCCGGTAAGCTACAGTGGCAGTGTGCGATTGATTCATAGCGCCATTGCTTATGCCATCAAGTTTAACAGAAAGTCGGTTACCCTTGTGCATAAAGGCAACATTATGAAATTCACGGAAGGAGCATTCCGCGATTGGGGCTATGGAGTTGCCAAGGAATACTTTGGGGATAAAGTATACACCTGGAACCAGTGGGAGAAAACAAAGAAAGAGAAAGGCGAAGAGGCAGCGAATGCAGAGCAAAAAGCTGAACTGGCAGCCGGTAAAATCTTAATTAAAGATTCCATTGCCGATATTACTTTGCAGCAAGTACTTACCCGTCCCGATGACTTTGAAGTAATTGCCACATTGAATTTGAATGGAGATTATTTGAGTGATGCCTTAGCGGCACAAGTAGGAGGTATCGGTATCGCTCCGGGTGCAAACATCAACTACATTACAGGGCACGCTATCTTTGAAGCTACTCACGGTACAGCGCCTAAGTATGCTGGTCAGGATAAAGTGAATCCGGGTTCTGTAATCCTTTCAGGTGTAATGATGCTTGAATACATGGGCTGGCAGGAAGCTGCTGACTTAATTAACAAAGGACTTGAGAAAGCAATTGCCACTAAGCGTGTAACCTATGATTTCCACCGTCAGATGGAAGGAGCAACCATGTTGAAGTGCTCAGAGTTTGGTAAGGAGATTGTGAAGAACATGTAAACTGAAAATTATTTTTATTTGTTGAGGCTGATTATTTTGTATAGTCAGCCTTTTTTTTTGTTGCCATTCATACAAAAACTTACATGAGTTAAGGCAGAAATGTTTTCATACCTTATATTAGGCCAGCCTATGGTGAAAGAACTTCCCGTATTCAATTCACTCAGTGCGCGTGAACTACAAGTGATAGAAGCGTTGCTAGGTGGCCCGCAAAGTTTTGCATTGAATGGACACAGCAAAGAACTTGAGCAAAGTATCTTAAAGAAAACAGGCACGGAATCTATTGAAGAACTAGTTTCTCTCCTTCATCGGGAGATGATTCAATCCAAAGTTTCGGATAAAGAAAAAATTAATTCAGTCGATCATTTTTTAAAGGATCCCCGCTTTCAACGCTTTCAGGTATTTGCTGATCAATCCGTACGAATTCTCGACAACTCCACGCATGAATATTTATATGTAAGCGAAGCCAGCGAAAAC
>JAEUUB010000700.1 GCA_016787745.1 Cyclobacteriaceae bacterium | reverse complement strand
CAGCATGCCTGCCGACTTTAAATTTATCATGTTACACTCGTTGGCCTCGGTGGATAGTGAGATCTCAACTTTCGACAACTTAATAATTCAGGGATATCGCTTTATTAAAAAACACAGTCTTACCACGGAAGAAATGTATGGGCTTGAATTGGCCAACGTGGAAGTAGAGCGCGTGCCTATCATGGTGGGACCTCCGGCCAAGGTGCGTATTAAGCGCGAAAAGGAAGACGCTGAAAGGGAGAAAGAGCTTCGGTACCACGGACTCCTTAAGTGATCGATAACGGACGATTTCGTTCGGATTTGATGTATCCTTTATTTTAAATCCTGCCTTGCCATCTGATTTTAAGCTATTTAGCCTTGGCATTGATTTGGAATACTTGTGGCGAAACCAAAATTCAATCGCCACATGCTATTCAACTATTTCAAAATCGCGTTGCGAAACATTGCTCACAGCAAAGTTTATTCAGCCATTAATATTTTGGGGCTTGCATTGGGCATTGCATGTTGCCTCATACTTACACTTTATATTCAGGATGAAGCGAGCTACGACCAGCATCACCAAAGGATTGACGACATCTATCGAATTGTAACAAACTTTGGATCCGAAACAGGTTTACAGAAACAAGGGGCTGTCTCCCCTCCCATCGCTATGACGGTTAAAGAGGAGGTGCCTGAAGTAGAAGCTGCGGTTCGTATCCTTAACCCACCCGGTGTTACCCAAAGCCTGATGCGCTATCAGGAAAATCTTTTTTATGAATCAAACGGTTGGTTAGCCGATTCAACACTATTTGATGTCTTAACCTACAGTTTGATAGAAGGGAATCCGAAAAAAGCCCTGGTGGAGGGCAACTCGGTTGTTATTTCTAAAAAATTATCAGAAAAAATTTTCGGTGAAGAACCCGCACTCAATAAAGTCATTGCGATTAGCCAGGGGGGTGAGTTGGCCGATTACAAAGTGACCGGGGTTTTTGTTGACGATTTCAAAAGTCACATAAAGGCTAACTTTTTTACGTCCATGACAAGTAAAGGATGGGGTGAATATGTAACAAAAAGTAACGAAGCAGCGAATGAGTGGGCAGGGCAGAACTTTGTTCCTTCCTACCTTAAACTTGTAGCCGGCCATAATAAGGCATCGGTTGAAAAAAAAATCAACGATGTTTTGAAGCGACATGGAGCCGAGGCCATGAAAGCCCTGGGTATGCACAAAACCTTATCCATTGAGCCCGTTAAAAATATTTATTTGGAATCGGAGACTGACCGAAGTCATAGAATAACCTATTTATATGTAGTGGGTTCACTGGCGGTGTTCATCTTACTTATTGCCTGCATCAATTTTATGAATCTCTCTACAGCAAAAGCAACTAAACGTGCTGCCGAAATTGGAATTCGAAAAACTATGGGTGCGTTTCGTTCATCCCTAATTACTCAGCTAATGGGCGAAGCTATGATCATCGTTACCTTTTCGATCCTGATCAGCATTGTATTGGTACAATTGGCCCTTCCCTACTTCAACCAACTTACGGATAAAACAATCTCATTTACTTCGGCTAATACACCCTACTTTATTGTCATGCTTGTTATAATTGCCCTCTTCACAAGTTTGGTAGCGGGCAGTTACCCTGCCTTCTACCTCTCCTCCTTTCAACCTGCGCAAGTGCTTAAGGGAAAGATAAAATTAGGCAATTCAGCTGGAAGGTTGCGACAGGCTTTGGTTGTCTTTCAATTCATGATCGCGATTATTTTAGTCTGTGGAATTTTCCTTATTTCCAGACAATTAAATTATGTAATTAAGAAAGATCTTGGATTTGATTCCAATGCTAAAATTGTGTTGCCTATAAGAACCGAAGAGGCACACAACCAATATGCTGCGCTAAGAAAACAACTTGAGAGTAACAGCAAAATTGAAGCCGTGTCCGGATCGAACTACATGCCAGGGTCCCGAATTTATAGCGATATGATGTTCTACACGGATGGGGGCAACATGGACAATGCGGTGGATATTTTACGGAATAGAGTCGATGCGGGGTATGTCGAATTATTGAATATTAAATTACTGGCCGGGCGCACCTTTACAGATAACCGATCGATGGAAAGTCAATTTAAAGTTATTCTGAATCGAACCGCAGCAGAAAAATTTGGATTTACGCCCGAAAAG
>JAEUUB010000670.1 GCA_016787745.1 Cyclobacteriaceae bacterium | reverse complement strand
CACGTTTCTTCTTTTTGAGAATCAGCCCATAGGTATTGAAACGGATTTAAAATCAAACTTTCTCGATCTCGATCAGTTATTTGCCATAGGCTTTGGCGAGGAGGAATCTGAAAATTATCAGTTTAGTATTTCACCGGACATCCAACTCAATTTCAATTGCGATATAGCCCGCATGAAATATAAGCGCTTCAATCCCACCAAAATCAAAGGAGACCTGTTAGTTAAAAATCAAGTGGCCGTTTCGCGAAACATTACCATGCACGCCATGGGTGGGCAACTGACCTTAAACGGAATAGTGGATGCCAAAAATCAAAAGACGATTGACATAATAAGCTCTTTTAAACTAAATGGGTTGCATGCCGACAGTATTTTCTACGTATACGAAAACTTCTATCAGGATTTCATCCAAGATAAACACCTGAAGGGGCAGGTATTTGCTGAGGTAGAATTGGAAATGACACTAAACGAAAAATTACATCTGATCCCGCCCACGTTAATTGCTGATATAAGTGCAACCATCAAAAATGGGGAATTGAACAATTTTGAGCCGATGAAAAAATTGAACAAGTACCTGGACGATGAGGGACTAAACCGGCTACGGTTTGCCGATTTGAAAAACGAAATCCACATAGAGAATAATACCATATACTTACCCTTAATGGAGGTAAAAAGTAATGTTACCAATATTCAAGTGAGTGGTACGCATCAGTTCAATCAGCAAATTGACTACCGTGTGATTGCTCCCTTACGCAATAAAAATAAAATTGACCCAGATGAAGCCTTTGGAGCTGTGGAGGATGACGGGGCCGGCCAGGCCAAACTGTTTCTAAAAATAGTAGGCACTACCGATCAGTATGAGGTGAGTTACGATAAGGCAGCCGTTAAAAAGAAAATTGCCAGCGACTTAAAGAAAGAAGTGCAGGAATTAAAAGATGCCTTTAAACTCAAAGGGCAGAAAAAGAAAAAAGAATTAGAGCTAACGGATGAGGAATTTGACTGGGATCATTAGCTATAAACTTTTGGCCCGATTCCAATATTCATCCATTTCCGCTAACGTCATCTCGCCCATTTTTTTTCCGGCCTTAGCCGATTCCGTTTCCAAATACTGAAATCGTTTAATGAATTTTTTGTTGGTGCGTTCAAGCGCTTCTTCCGGATCGATGTTGATAAACCGGGCATAGTTAACAAACGAAAATAAAAGGTCTCCAAATTCAGCCATTGCCTTTTGATGATCGATCACTTCGTTTGTCTCGGCATTAAACTCATTCTTAAATTC
>JAEUUB010000663.1 GCA_016787745.1 Cyclobacteriaceae bacterium | reverse complement strand
AATATATTGGTTGCCACCCCGGAATTAATCTGAAGACCCACTTTGCGATCAACAAGGAGAAACCCGGCTTGTACAGGAACAGATATAAATTGATTAACACTATTCAGTTCGTAGGGTGATGTAAAAGTAATCGTTGAACTTTTCCCGGAAGTTGCATAGTCATTCGTATAAGCCGATACTTTATTGCTTTGGTCAACCGAGGCAAAGTTTGAGGTGTAATCAATCGCCTGATTCAAATAACTTACACCCCCCAATAAAAGCCATCGTGGCGAAACCTTCTTTGCCAGATTTAAGCCAACCGAATACGAGGTGCCCTGGGAAGCTACATTACTGGCTGCGGTTGTATTCGATACCGCTGAAAAGCCTGGAGCAGATTGCAATGCATCTGCCTGAGCAATTGTACCACTACCTACCTGTGGTTGATAGTTGCCTGCTGCCGCACCCACGGAAGCCCAAAAATTTTCTGTAGTTCTTTTATCCCTACGGGAAGTTGCCATCATAGAAGCCGGCATGGCGGGTAAAATTCTAACAATAGCCACATCTTTTACCGTACCTGAAACTTTTGGCTCCACGAAAAGTATATCTTTAATCGTGAGTGTTGCACTTGTTCGATTTCGATATTTATCAGAAGATGTATTTACTCTATCAAATTCAAAAACTCCTTGATTTTGACTCTCATTATTTACTGATGCAAGTCGTTGATTTACCCCCTCTGCCACTTGAGTGGGTCGAGTTATTTTGTTTTTCCTTTTTGCTTCTACCCCCGTGTTGGATTCTCCTTTTCCATTGTCAATCCCGATGGATAGAAATTTTTCATTCTCAATTTGATCATTTACCTCCGTGGAACCCTGATCCTGATTCCCCTCTTTCTCCGGAAAACCAGCCTTCTGTTCGGTTAATCGGGTTCTTTCATTCGCCTCCTTTGTATTGAAATAGTATGAGGTCAGCGATCCGATTGCAACTGCAAATAAAGCACAGGCTGCCGCCAGGCGCTGATAAAATATCACTCTGCGTTTCATTGCCACTCCTTCCATTGCCGCAAGCTTGCTTTCAAGGGAAGCCCAAACGTTTACGGAGGGTGACTGTTCCCCCCCTTCAAAGGCTTCCCGCCAGGCATCATCAAACTTTTGCTGCCTCATATTTTCCATATGCACTTTTGTGTGAATTCAATTTTACTTTCAATAGACTTTTTGCACGACTGTACTGCGACTTACTCGTGCCTTCACTTATTCCCAGCATCTCTCCGATCTCTTTATGGTTATACCCTTCCACTGCAAATAGGTTAAACACTACTCTACACCCGTCTGGCAAGGATTGGATGATGGCTATCAATTCCGAAAGGTTAAAAGTCGCCAGGCTGATATCGGTATTTTCATGCAATTCAACTTCGCTAACATCCACCATCGGCAACATGTACAATTTCTGTCTCTGACTGTTAAGCGCTGTGTTGATCATGATACGGGTTATCCAGGTTTCC
>JAEUUB010000661.1 GCA_016787745.1 Cyclobacteriaceae bacterium | reverse complement strand
GTAGTTTCTGAAGCCCGCATCCCCAGTTTATTTTCCTTCTTCCCTGCAGAAAATCCTGCCGTTCCCTTCTCTATTATAAAGGCTGTCATGGCGTGAGAGTCACCCACTTTGCCGGTTCGGGCAATAACAACAGCCACGTTGCCCGATTTGCCATGTGTTATAAAATTCTTCGCTCCATTCAGAATATAGTGATCACCCTCTTTAGTGGCAACCGTTCGCATATTGCCGGCATCCGAGCCGGTATTTGGTTCGGTTAAACCCCACGCACCAATCCATTCGCCTGTGGCTAACTTGGGTAAGTATTTTCTTTTTTGTTCTTCATTTGCAAACTGTAGTATATGACCCGTGCACAGAGAGTTATGAGCTGCCATCGATAAACCAATAGATCCATCTATTCGGGCAATCTCGGCAATAGCTGTTACATACTCATGATATCCAAAACCGGCACCTCCGTATTCTTCAGGAACCAGCACGCCCATTAAGCCAAGGTCACCCATTTTTCTAAATAGTTCAATGGGAAACTCCTGACTCTCATCCCACTCCATCATGCGCGGTCTGATTTCTTTATTCCCAAAGTCACGCACCATTTGCTCAATCATTTTTTGATTCTCAGCCACATCAAAACTCAAAACTTCATTCGCCACCATGTATTTTTCTTTTAAAGATTTACTTGTTAAGGACTGCAAATGTATTGGAAAAGATTTCAATAGCCAAACAAGCGTTAGGTAGTATTTGTAATTTCATCAATTAGCGCGTTGAATTGCTAAATCATTGGTTTTAAAGGCTATTTTTGCGCGACAAAAACGAAATCTTTTAGAAAATGAAAATCGCTGTAGTCGGCACCGGATATGTTGGATTGGTTACTGGAACCTGCTTTTCAGAAACAGGAAACACGGTAACATGTATTGATATCGATGCTGAAAAAGTAAAAAAACTGAACAGTGGAAAAATAACTATCTATGAACCCGGCCTTGAGTTATTATTTGAGCGAAATCTAAAACAAGGCCGGCTCTTCTTTACTACCGACCTGAAGCAAGGCATAGCCGATGCGCAAATTATCTTCTTAGCCCTTCCCACGCCTCCGGGTGAAGATGGTTCGGCTGACCTAAAATACATTCTGGGCGTAGCCAAAGATTTAGGGCCACTATTAAAGGATTATACCATTATTGTTGATAAAAGCACAGTTCCTGTAGGCACCGCGGATCGAGTAAAAGAAAAAATTGCTGCGGGTACCAAAGTAGAGTTCGATGTTGTCTCTAATCCAGAGTTTTTACGTGAGGGAGTTGCCGTTGATGACTTTATGAAACCCGAACGCGTAGTTATAGGCACTTCATCGGCTCGGGCTAAAAAAATAATGGAAACACTTTATGCTCCGTTTGTTCGCCAGGGAAATCCTCTCGTGTTTATGGATGAGCGCTCAGCCGAACTTACCAAGTATGCAGCGAATTCCTTCCTGGCTACAAAAATCTCATTCATGAATGAGATCGCCAACCTTTGTGAATTGGTTGGGGCAGATGTGGATTCTGTAAGAAAAGGAATTGGAACCGATAGTCGGATAGGAAAGCGTTTCTTGTTTCCAGGCATTGGTTATGGCGGCAGTTGCTTTCCTAAAGACGTACAAGCCCTGGCTAAATCATCGTCCGATGTAAAGTACGATTTCAGAATTCTGGAAGCTGTTATGGAAGTTAATGCCGATCAAAAAACAAAGCTCATACCCAGAATCAAAGATTTTTATAAAGGCAATTTGAAGGGCAAAGTGTTTGCTTTTTGGGGGCTATCCTTTAAGCCTCATACGGACGACATTCGCGAAGCGCCCGCGTTATACAATATCGAAGAACTCTTGCGTGCCGGGGCTATTGTAAAAGCGCATGACCCTGAATCCATGGAGAATGTAAAACAGCTGATGGGAGATAAAATTGAATTTACAGAGACTCCGTATGATGCGGCAAAAGATGCCGATGCTATTTTTATCGCTACCGAATGGCCCGAGTTCAGAACTCCCGATTTTGAAAGACTGTCGGCCGGATTAAAACATAAAGTAATCTTTGATGGGCGCAATCTTTATGACCTTACTCAAATGAAGGAATTGGGATACACGTACTTCAGCATTGGACGAGAAACTATTTATGGCTAAGAAAAGAGTTTTAATAACTGGCGGTGCAGGTTTTTTAGGTTCACACCTATGTGACCGGTTTATCAACGAAGGGTACTATGTAATTGCCATGGATAACCTGATTACCGGAGACCTTCGAAACATAGAACATCTTTTCAAGCATCCCGATTTTGAATTTTATCATCATGATGTTTCAAAATTTGTACATGTATCAGGAGAGCTACACTACATTTTGCATTTTGCTTCTCCCGCAAGCCCCATTGATTACTTAAAAATTCCCATACAAACTTTGAAGGTTGGTTCCCTGGGCACACACAACCTGTTGGGTCTTGCCAAAGCAAAAAAAGCAAGAATCATTATTGCCTCCACTTCCGAAGTATATGGCGATCCAACGGTGCATCCTCAAACGGAAGAATATTACGGTAATGTAAATACAGTTGGCCCGCGTGGCGTTTATGATGAAGCTAAAAGGTTTCAGGAAGCTATTACCATGGCGTATCATACTTTTCATGGGTTGGAAACAAGGATTGTTCGCATTTTCAATACATACGGACCGCGGATGCGACTTAACGATGGCCGCGTACTGCCGGCATTTATTGGGCAGGCATTACGGGGAGAAGACCTTACCATTTTTGGCGATGGCTCTCAAACGCGTTCTTTCTGTTACGTGGACGATCTGGTGGATGGAATCTACAAACTCCTGATGTCGGACTATGCGCAGCCTGTTAATATTGGCAACCCGAGTGAAATTACCATTGGCGATTTTGCGGAAGAGATTGTAAAACTTACAGGAACTAAACAAAAAGTGGTTTACCTCGATCTTCCTAAAGACGACCCCAAACAACGCCAGCCCGATATAACCAAAGCAAAAACAATTCTGGGATGGGAGCCAAAAGTATCGCGGGCGGAAGGCCTGAAAATTACGTATGAGTACTTCAAATCCTTGCCAAAAGAAGTTCTCTATCAAAGAGATCATAAAAGCTTTGATAGCTATAACCGGTAACGGTTCGTCCAACCAACAATTTGCTGGAAAATAAAAATCAGTTATATTTGCACCACTTCTTGGTAAAAAGATCAAAAGAGGGGACCTAAAAGTCCCCTCTTTGTTTGTAAAAACTTGATGGAAATTGCACAAAAAATAAAAGAGTTGGCCGAATCGCACCTGGCGGATGCTTCTCATTTTATTGTTGATGCAGTGGTAAGTAAACATAAACCTCATAAAGTTTCTGTTTTCGTAGATGGCGACCAAGGGGTTACCATCGACCATTGTTCTGATCTGAGCAGAGCTTTGTCTGAAGATTTAGACAAGCTTGATCTTATCAAGGATAATTATACGCTGGAAGTGGGAACTCCAGGAGTGGACCACCCGCTGAAGTTAAAACGACAATATGTGAAAAACATTAATCGTTCATTGAAGGTACAACGAATCGATAAAAGTTCGGTGACCGGAAAATTAACTCAGGTAAGCGAGACGGGTCTTGTGTTAAATGCCGAGACGAAAGTAAAAGGGAAGAAAACCCTGGAGATAAATAGTATAGAAATACCTTTTAGTGAAATAGAAAAAGCAATTGTAATGGTTTCTTTTAAATAGTAGCAAAACAATGGATACTTCAACATTAATTGAATCGTTTGCAGATTTTGCAAAACAAAAAAACATCGATCGCCCCACGATGATCCGTATTCTGGAAGATGTGTTCCGGAATATGATCCGCAAAAAGTATGTAGAAGACGATAACTTTGACATTATTGTAAATGCCGACAAGGGAGACCTTGAAATCTGGCGCTTCCGCGAGATTGTAGATGATAATTCGGAAGACATCTGGGATCACGATAAAATCAGTTTATCAGAGGCCCAAAAAATTGAACCCGATTTTGAAGTAGGGGAAGAAGTGGCTGAGGAAATTCACCTCGAAGATTTCGGCCGCAGAGCTGTAACCACGGCCCGGCAAACTCTTATGCAAAAAGTAAAAGATCTGGAAAAAGACATTCTGTATCAAAAGTATAAAGACATTGTTGGAGAGATCATTGCTGGAGAAGTATATCAGGTGTTAAGCCGCGAAGTGTTGCTAATCGATGGGGAAGGGAACGAAATTTCTATTCCGCGCGGAGAGCAAATTCCAAAAGATCGGTACCGGAAAGGAGAAAACGTTCGGGCCGTGGTACACATGGTAGACATGGTAAACGGCAGCCCTAAAATTATTCTTTCCCGTACATCGCCTGTCTTTATCGAAAGACTGTTTGAACAAGAAGTGCCCGAAGTATACGATGGCTTGATCACTATTAAGAAAGTGGTGCGCGAACCAGGCGAGCGTGCTAAAGTGGCGGTTGAATCATATGATGATCGTATCGATCCGGTTGGGGCTTGTGTGGGGATGAAAGGATCCCGTATCCACGCTATTGTACGCGAACTTCAAAATGAAAACATCGATGTAATCAACTACACCGAAAAT
>JAEUUB010000637.1 GCA_016787745.1 Cyclobacteriaceae bacterium | reverse complement strand
GTACCGAATCAAAACAACCATGAGATAACCGAATTGTTTACCCGGCATTTTGAATCCCTTGCTCCTAAATCAGTAAAAGTAAAAGTTACGGCTTTACACGGGGGCGAACCTGCCGTAACCCCCACCGACTCAAAAGCTTTTAAAGCTGCGAGCAAGGCCTTCGTTGAAGTGTGGGGAAAAACACCTATCCCTACCCGCGATGGCGGCAGCATTCCTATTGTTTCATTATTCAAAAAGGAGTTGGGACTTGATACAGTGCTGATGGGTTTTGGGTTGGATAGTGATGCTATCCATTCGCCCAACGAGCATTATGGTATTAAAAACTTTTTAATTGGCATTGAAACCATTATAGCCTTCTACAAACACTTTGGCGGAAAGAAATAGGAGTGAGTTACTGAGGAATGTTCATCCCAAATTTGTTAATGAGTTCTTAATTTCGCCTTTTGCACAACTTAACGTACTAAAATCTGAACGAAGTTAGTAACCGCTTCGTTACTTTTAAATTCAATTTCGCTACATGAGATTTCCCTTGATTTTCATCCTGCTCTCCTTTGTGGTAACCACACAGGCTCAGGTATTAACGCCTGTAAAGTGGAGTTATGCGACTTCCATAAAGGACGCCCGTGTTGGCGATGAAGTCGATCTTATTTTTAAGGCCGCCATTGATAAGGACTGGTACCTCTATTCTTCGGAGTTTCCTTGCGAAGATCCCATTAAAACGAGTTTCAGTCTCACACCAAATTCAAGTTTTCAATTGATCGGTGGTATTCAGGCTATTAACCCCATCGACAAGTACGATGAAATTTTTGAGTGCGATGTTAAAGTTTTTAAGAAAACCGCTGAGTTCAGGCAACGAATAAAAGTGCTAAGCGCGAACCTAAAAATTTCTGGCGAATCAGACTATCAGGTTTGTTCTGATGTTACCGGCCAATGTGTGCCGGGTGGTGAAGATTTTTCGTTTGCTTCTCTTGTGGTGTCTTCCTCCAAGCCGGAGGGTCAACCCCAACAAAATAATCCGGATACCTTTCAGGTAGTGACCCCTGAGCAACCCGTCCTTGCTAATCAACCAACTAAAGGCCCCATACTCGATCCCGCTTTAGTAAAAGAAGATCCGCAAGGAAAATCATTACTGAGCTTTCTCTTCATTTCATTTCTGGCCGGCCTTGCCGCACTTATCACCCCGTGTGTTTTTCCCATGATCCCGATGACGGTAAGTTTCTTTACCGGAAGGGGCACAAAATTTCAGGCATTGATGTACGGGTTTTTTATTATCTTAATTTATTCATTGATTGGTGCTGCACTCGCTCCATTAATGGGTCCCGAAACGGCCAACCACCTTTCCACCGAATGGATTCCGAATTTAATTTTCTTTTTAGTCTTCATTGTATTTGGCTTGTCATTTCTTGGTTTGTTTGAAATCACCTTGCCGGGATCGTTGATTAACAAAGTAGATCAACAAGCAGAGAAGGGTGGATTGATTGGCGTTTTCTTTATGGCATTTACCCTTGTGCTGGTTTCATTCTCGTGTACCGGTCCAATCGTGGGAAGCATTTTAGTTTCATCTGCCGGGGGAGAATTTTTAAAACCGATTGCCGGAATGTTTGCCTTTGCCTTGGCGTTTGCCATTCCGTTCACGCTGTTTGCATTCTTCCCCAATTGGTTAAA
>JAEUUB010000608.1 GCA_016787745.1 Cyclobacteriaceae bacterium | reverse complement strand
AAACGTTGTGCATCATTTACCCTTGGACAAATTTCCCCTTGATAAAACGACTGACATTTATTTTAACAATTCTAACTACAACGACATGTTGGAGTCAGTTGACCGTAACAGGAAAAGTTATCTTCAATGAAGACAATTCCGCTGCACCCGGAGTTGACATACTAGAAAAAGGAACAAAGAATGTGACAACAACCAAGAGTGATGGAACATTTTCAATTACCGTGAGCAACCCAAATGCGACATTAGTTTTTACATTCATCGGTGTCAGACCACAAGAATTTCAACTAAAAGGAAAAAGTGAAATATTAGTTAAACTAAAACTTGACTGCAATAAAGACTTCTTTGACACACAGCAAATACATATTTATGCTAATAGCGGTTTAATTAATAACCCAATTGGGGGACAAATTGACATTGCTTCTCCATGGATACTTCGAGGAATAATTAAAGGTTCTTATAGCTATCAGACTAATTTAGAAGAGAATAAATTTCAGAATGGAAAGATTGAATTAAGTCATTTTATTTCCACTTGTGACTTTGACATGGACTTTAAGTGGAACTATCGACAAAGTTCATTTAACAACGAATTAGACTTCAGAGCTAACTCATTTGAAACCGATTTGAACTTACGCAATATCAACCTAATTGCAGGTTATACACATTTAGACATTACTAAGACCAAAATTGATACAAACAATTCTTTAGAAGGAGTTGTAGTAGGAATTGGGAAAGAATTTGGAAGGCCGCTTTTTCCAACAGCATATATAAAGACGTCCATATATAAAGATAAAATTGAATACCAAGCATCCATACAAGGTGGATACAAACGACTTCTATTTTTCATTAAGTTTTACAAATTAGACTCATTTAATGAATTAAGTTTAGGAATTGGAGCAGGCATTGGATATTAAAGAAGGTGAAAGGGTAAACGCTGCACAACACCGTGTTTAAGTAATTGCGGGGTTCGGTGTACCAATTCAAATTCGTTTCTTAATTTAGTGCGTAACGGTGGAGAGTTTCGGAGTGGTCGGGTTTAACATTTCGCTGCGCTACATTTTTAAACCCTCCTACTCCCGCAACTCCTTAAACACAAACGTT
>JAEUUB010000561.1 GCA_016787745.1 Cyclobacteriaceae bacterium | reverse complement strand
AAGCACCAGAAGTTGCCGAAGCAGTTCGGCCAGTGTAAATGTAAAAGTATCTTGCAGCGTGCCTACATCCGATGTAATGCGGCTTATCAATTCCCCTACTCTGCGGCTATCATAAAACGATAGTGGCAGCCAGATTATTTTTTTATACACATGTTGGCGTAAATCTGCCAACGTGCGCTCGCTTACAAAAGTAAATGTATAAACCCGGATAAAAGAAAAGATCCCTTGTACCAAAAGAATGGAAATAAGAGCAAGTGCGATTTGATTAATTGTGGTTAGGAAAAAATCTTTCTTGCCCTGTGCTACGTCCAATAATTTTCCAGCAAAATAGGGGAAGGCCAGCAACGTGCCACTGGAGAGTCCCAAGGCCATCAAGCCTAGAAAAAATGTCCACCGGTAAGGCAACACAAACCGGAAAACACCTAAAAGTTTTCGAAACCCGGTTTTAGTAAGAGGCCGCTTTTCTCCTTCGTCAATTATCTTTCTCCTGGCCATTGGTTAACGCCCTGCGGGCAGAAATGATCCTTCAATAGCAAACAAAACACTATCACTTAAAATCATTTTCTGCTTGCCCGTAACTTTATAATGGGTAAGTAAAGGGGTTCCCGAAATATCATCAAATTCAAGATAAAGACTTCTCTCTGTGTTGTAGAGCGTATTCACCTCACGATATACAGATTCAATTTTTTTTAGATGACCTAAATCCTGAAGATAGTAGAAAGTAACAGCGGGTACGGGGGATGGATGGAGTGCCCGGTAGGTGCGCATCAAAAGATTACTTTTTGGATCCCGGTCTCGATCTGCAATTTGATACGCATTACGATAAAGCGGTTTATTTATAACATCCAACTGTCTAAAGACTTCAAGTTCATGCGTCAACAAAACACTGTCGGCTTTTACAGTCGACAAATCCCGTTTTCCGTTTAGGGATACTGACTTCGAAAGCGTGGCTTGCGCTTTAATCAAAGCCTTTGATTGTGCGTTGATTAAACTGTCGAAATCAAAATACGGTTTTTCATATTTCAGATTTGATTTGTTACACCCGCTTAATAAAAGTAAAAAGCCAATAAAAAAAAGAACTCCTCCTTTCATTGCATATCGATCAAAACGGTGCCAGTCATTTCTTTAGGGATGGGGATTCCCATTAACGTTAAAATAGTAGGAGCTAAGTCTCCCAATTTTCCATCCTTAATTTTGCCCTGATAAGAATCATCTACCAGAATACAAGGAACCAGATTGGTGGTGTGTGCTGTGTTGGGTGTACCGTCTTCATTAACCATCATATCGGCATTGCCATGGTCGGCT
>JAEUUB010000554.1 GCA_016787745.1 Cyclobacteriaceae bacterium | reverse complement strand
CCACCACTATACCCGAGTTTGCAAACCTTGAATCTCTTCTTGAGGGACTCATGCCATTTACTACTATTTCGCCAGGGGCAGTTGCTGCCGGCACAATAAATCCACCCGGACACATACAGAAAGAAAATACACCTCGCTCCTGACCTTTTACCTTAGCCTGATTTACTAACGAATAGGAAGAAGCCGGTAAATAGGGATCTCGCTCATTCAGACAGTGGTATTGAATCCGATCAATCAGTTCCTGTGAATGCTCAACCCGTACCCCCAACGCAAAAGGTTTTGCTTCGATATGTATTTTTTTCCGATGTAAAAGATTGAAAATGTCGCGGGCAGAATGCCCGGTAGCAAGAATAACTGCCGCTGCCTTAACCCGATCTCCCTGCTGGGTTATTACTCCGCACACCTCACCATTGTCCATCAGAAAATCAGTAACGCGTGTATTGAAATGAATTTCACCGCCAGAGGCTATAATAGTATTGCGTAGTTCAGCCACCAGTTTTGGTAACTTGTTGGTGCCAATATGCGGATGAGCATCAAAGAGAATATTTTCATGGGCACCATGAGCAACCAGGATTTCCAAAATTCGCCTTACATCGCCTCGCTTTTTAGAACGGGTATACAACTTACCATCTGAATAAGTACCGGCCCCCCCTTCACCAAAGCAATAATTGGATTCTGGATTGACGATATGCTCTTTGTTAATAGCTGCAATATCTCGCCTCCGAGTTTGAACATCTTTGCCGCGTTCAAAAATAATAGGCTTAATTCCCAATTCAATTAAACGCAATGCCGCAAACAGTCCTGCAGGGCCTGCGCCAACAATAATTACCGGGTCAGAATTTCCAACAGTGATATCCGGCTTTCGATACGTATTTCCCCTACCCGCTTCATGCGATGGAATTAATTCAACCTGTATCTTAACCTGCACGTTTTTTCCGCGCGCATCCACTGACCGTTTTTGCAGATTTAGAAAAACTGAACCATCGTCCCGAATACCTAGTTTCTTGAAAAGTAATGGCTTAAGGGAGGTATCGTCAAAGGCCTGTTCAGGACTCAAAATAACCTCTGCGGTTTTCTTCATCATAGGGAAAGGTATTTATCCTTTCAGAATTGAAATAGGAATACAAAGGTAGGAGTTATCGATTCGATCACCGCCTGCCATCAAAAGAAAATGAATACCCAAAATTAAGTCCAAAGCGAAAAGTATGTGAAAACTTATTCTGATTTACAGAGCTGAAGTCATCCTGATAGGATGGGTCCGCATCAAAAATTCGATAGCCAAGATCGTACCCAACAAAGGCATCGATGGTAAAACCGTCTCCATTATTTCGTTGCATCAGGCGACTGCCTAACAAAATTCCATACTCAGCGCGTTGCTCCGAGGCACTGGCTGTGATTCGATTATCCGGGGAAAGCGGGTAATCTAAATTTACAAAATGACTCAGATTGGTAAATCTTACTTCATGGGCGAAATACCACATTCCCGTTTTTATGGGATTATAAAACTTTTGCTTAAGCGCGATTGCATACCCCCGATCAAAGACTTTCCCTTCAGGCACATCAGAATCGGCAATGTAAAATGGATTCCGTATCGCTTCAAATTCAAACTCATGGCCTAATCTT
>JAEUUB010000533.1 GCA_016787745.1 Cyclobacteriaceae bacterium | reverse complement strand
GAAAGTTCGGTGGCTGCAGGTGTTCGCAGAATTGAAGCCGTTACCGGTGAAGGTGCGTTTGAATATTTGAATCACTCGTTAAGTGTTTTGCAGGAATTGCAAAGCATGCTAAAGAATCCGAAAGATATGGCGGCTTCCCTTCAAAGTTTGTTGGATGACAGACATTCGCTGGAGAAGAAGTTAGAAGAAGTAAACCAGGAGCGCGCCAATCGGATTAAAGATGTTCTTGCCACAAAGGCGCAAAAAAATAAGGCCTATTCTTTAATCCTTGAAAAAGTAAATGTGCCCAATACAGAAGCGCTCAAGAATATTGCATACGCCTTACGAAATCAATTTGACGATTTGTTACTGATTTTGGCAGCCGATGTAGACGGCAAGCCGCAGGTTTGCGTTATGACTGGCGAAAAGTTAGCAGCCACCAATAAATTTCATGCGGGCAACATGGTGAAAGAATTAGCAAAAGAGATTGATGGCGGTGGCGGTGGGCAACCCTTCTTTGCCACAGCGGGCGGTAAGAAATTGGAAGGACTGGATAACGTGCTGGTAAAGGCAAAGCAATTGCTTCTATAATGGATCCGAAAATTCGAGGTAAGTATACGGTAGTTATCGGCCTGGAAGTTCATGCACAACTTCTCACGGAAAGTAAAATATATACACCGGATTCTACCTTGTATGGCAGTCCGCCAAATACCAATGTGAGTGCTATAACCCTTGCGCATCCCGGCACCTTACCCAAACTCAATAAAAAGGCCGTTGAGTATGCAATTAAAATGGGATTGGCTTGTCATTCAGAAATTTCGCGGTGGCAGATTTTTGATCGTAAAAATTATTTCTATCCCGATCTGCCCAAAGGGTACCAACTCACGCAGGACCGCACGCCTATTTGTAAAGGAGGACATATTACAATTTCGACAAAGACAGATGAACTTGATATTCCCTTGAATCGAATTCATATTGAAGAGGATGCTGGCAAATCCATTCATCTGGAAAATGAACCAGATACCTTGGTTGATTTTAATCGTTCGGGGGTGCCCCTGATTGAAATTGTAACGGAGCCGGCCATTCATACTTCCGAAGAGGCCTATGCACTGCTTACGGAAATCAGAAAGTTGGTTCGTTACCTTGAGATATGTGACGGAAATATGGAAGAAGGTTCCATGCGTTGCGATGCTAACGTGTCTGTTATGCTAAGGGAGGCGAAAGAATTTGGCAAGAAGGTGGAGGTGAAAAACATGAACTCTATACGCAATGTACAGCGAGCGATTGATCATGAAGTCGATCGTCAGATTGCCTTGCTTGAAAGGGGAGAAGCGGTTGTATCGGAGACGAGAACGTTTGATGCAGATTCCGGGAAAACGCATGGTATGCGAACAAAAGAAGAGCTCAACGACTATCGGTATTTCCCCGACCCCGATCTAAGCCCGTTAGAAATTTCTGAAGCATGGCTTGTTGCCATTAGGGAGTCTATGCCGCCCCTGCCTCGGGAATTGCAACAGAAATTTATCAGCGCCTACAAGTTACCACCCTATGACGCGCAGGTGTTAACGGATAATAAAGAAATGGCTCTTTTCTTTGAAGAAATTTGTATTCATACCAAAAATTATAAAGCAGCCAGCAACTGGCTAATGGGGCCTATCAAGTCATATTTAAATGAGCATACCCTACAAATAAATCAACTTCCCCTAAAAGCGGATGTGCTGGCTGATGTTATAAAACTAATAGATGAAGGAAAACTGAACTTTGCCGTAGCCTCACAGAAATTATTTTCGGAATTAGTAAACAATCCGCAAGATTCACCCTTAGCCTTGGCACAGAAATTAAACCTGATCCAGGATAGCAATTCAGATTCTATTTCACTTGTAGCGGAACAAATCATAGCGGAGTTTCCGTTAAAGGTTGCGGAGTATAAAAAAGGAAAGACTGCTATTCTGACTATGTTTATGGGCGAAGTAATGAAACGAACCAAAGGAAAGGCAGACCCTAAAATTGCCAACGAACTTTTGAAACAAAAATTAGAAGAATAAAATAACGGAACTATGAAAGCTATAAAGATTTGTGCAGGTCTGTTTATACTGATAGCCGCAGCATTCGCTTCATGCAAACCTGAGGAACAAGGGTGGGAGGTGACGGTCCGTGGTAAAGTACGATTTCCATTGTCTGGTCAAATAACAATTCAAGAACTTAAGGCAGAGGGCCCAGGAAAAGCAGATACTGTGAAATTGTCTGGGGATAACACGTTCGAAAAGAAATTGCGAATTACCGAACCAGGCTATTACCAAATCAATTTCTATGATCGGCAACGTGTGCCCTTCATTTTAAATAAAAGTGATCTTGAAATAATTGCCGATGGAAATGACCCCGTGGCCTACTCGGAAATTACAGGTTCACCCGATCATGATCTGATAAAGGAGGTACAAAAGGTAATGGCTCGTGTGCAGGAGTCACCCGACATAGCACAATTGGAATCCGATTTTCAATCCGCTTCAGCGAATCAGGACACCCAGCGGATAGGGGAATTGCAACTAGCTTACATGGATATTTTGAATCGGGGATATGATCAGGTGGCTGCTATGCTAAAGGATCAGCCGGCTTCTCTGGGTTTACTTAATCTTCTCCAACAAAATAATTTGTTAGACAAGGATCGGTATTTTGATTTGTATTTAAGTTCTGCGGAAAAGTTTAAAAGGGAATGGCCGGATTCACATTATACCAAAGATTTCATTGACCAAGTAGAAAAGATGAAAATCACGGCCATCGGTCAAATCACTCCCGAGATCGAATTGCCAAATCCCGAAGGCGAGTTAGTTAAACTTTCCTCTTTGCGTGGAAAATATGTGTTGGTGGATTTTTGGGCCAAATGGTGCGGCCCGTGTCGAAGAGAAAATCCCAATGTGGTAAACGCTTATCATAAATTTAAAGACAAAGGCTTTGAAGTTTTTGGCGTTTCACTCGATCGCACGAAAGCAGATTGGATGCAGGCAATTGCTGAAGATGGCCTGGTGTGGACGCATGTTTCAGACTTGAAATA
>JAEUUB010000489.1 GCA_016787745.1 Cyclobacteriaceae bacterium | reverse complement strand
TCCACGCGATACGGCACGCATGGTGGAGGTTTTGAAGTCGTTGCGCGATATGGGCAACACGGTAATTGTGGTAGAGCATGAAGAAGAAATCATGCGTGCAGCCGATCAGATTATTGACATCGGACCCGATGCCGGTGCGCACGGGGGAGAATTAATTTTTCAAGGATCACAAAAAGCGTTAAATAAGAAAATTATTTCGCACACGACTAATTATCTCACGGGTGTAGAAAAAATAGCGGTGCCGAGGGTGCGCAGGAAATGGAAAGATTTTCTACTAGTTGTTGGTGCCCGCGAAAACAATCTGAAGAACCTGACGGTTAAGTTCCCGCTTGGAGTTTTAACAGTTATTACCGGAGTGAGTGGTTCAGGTAAATCAACCTTAATAAAAAAAATTTTATATCCGGCTGTGGGCCGATTGAATGGTTCGGTTTCAGAAACACCAGGCAAGTACGATCGACTGGAGGGTGATGTAACAAAAATTTCGCAGGTAGAATTTGTGGATCAGAATCCAATTGGAAAATCATCGCGCTCTAACCCGATCAGTTACGTAAAGGCCTATGATGCCATTCGCAATTTGTTTGCAGAACAAGCGCTGAGCAAACAACGCGGCTACAAGCCATCGCATTTCTCTTTTAATGTAGACGGTGGAAGATGTGAAACCTGCCAGGGTGAAGGCGAGATAAAAGTAGAGATGCAATTTATGGCCGACATCTTTTTGAAGTGTGAAAGCTGCGAAGGCAAACGATTTAAGCAAGAGGTTTTAGAAGTTCAGTACAAAGGCGCTACCATTTTTGATGTGCTCGACATGACCGTTGAGAATGCGTTGGAATTTTTCAAAGATAAAAAACCGGTTTATGAAAAAATACTTCCGCTTTACGAAGTGGGATTGGGGTATGTGAAATTAGGGCAGTCGTCCAATTCGCTTTCGGGTGGCGAAGCACAACGGGTTAAGCTTGCTTCCTTTTTGGGTAAAAACAACTCGGAAACAAAAGGAAATATTCTGTTCATTTTTGATGAACCCACCACCGGCCTGCACTTCCACGACACTTCAAAATTATTGAAGGCCATTAATGCCTTGGTTGATTTGGGACATACCGTAATTATTATTGAGCACAACCTGGAGGTAATTAAATGTGCCGATTGGATTATCGATCTGGGCCCAGAGGGGGGTGATAAAAAAGGCGGCAACCTTCTTTTTGCGGGCACTCCGGAAGAAATGGTGACCAGGAAAATCGGCTACACCGCTGAGTTTTTGAAAGGAAAACTCAATTAATGAACTTAAGCGGCATAGAGCGAAACAGCTTCTAGTTCTTTGGCAAGTTTGTGAATTGCAATTTCAATTTTTTTTGCTTGGGCAGGAGATGGATGTTTTACCCCAGAAGCATATTGACGTAGTAGGCCGGTATTGATTCCTGAGAGTTCAGCAATTTTTGTTTGCTTCAAAAAATCAAAATTTTCAAAAAAAGCACTCACATCATAATGATAATCAAACTCCACATCCGTTATTTTATGAAAATTTTCCAAGAGCTTTTTCATTTTCTTTTCAAGGACAGGCATACTGCTTGCATACTCTGTTAAAAGATTATCATCCCGTTCAATTCGTCCCCATAATTTGCCATCTTCCCCCTGTTCAATAATTAATTTTATCTTTTTCATTAATAATTACTTAAGTCCAGCTTGCTTTAATATCGAATTTAATGTCCCCTTTGGGATATCTCCGCCATGTATCGGAACAGTCACCTTTCCCTTTTTAACAGCATGTTCTAATTGAAGATGACTGCCCTTTTGAGAATTTTCAAACCACCCATCTTTCTTCAGCAACTTGAGTAATTCTCTGACTTTCATGTACAAAGGTAGCTAAATTGCTACCTGATGTCAAGGTGCCGTGAAATTTTTTATATATTTACTTAACAAAATATAAGGATATACTAATCATAACTATATGGCTAAAGAATTTTTAGGAGAGTTTGAAGAGTTGGTTTTAACACTGGTTGCAGCTTTGCAGGAAGACGCATATGGAGCAGCCATTGCCGATGAAATAGAAACCCGCATGAAGCGCAGTGTAAACCTGAGCGCAGTGCACGTAACACTTTATCGATTAGAAGATAAAGGCTATCTCAAATCAGGGTTGGGGGGTGGAACGGCTGAACGCGGTGGTCGCAGGAAACGAATTTATACGATTACCAATGCGGGTCTGGCAGTACTGAAAGCAATGAAGGAGTCTCGCTTGAATTTGTGGAAGCTGGTGCCACAACTGAAAATATCCTGACCATAACAAATAAATCATGAATCAATCCCTTGATAAAAATGATCTTGGTTGGCCGTTGAGATTTCTTCAGTGGTTTTGTCCGCCACACTTGCATGAAGAAATTGAAGGCGACCTTATTCAGCGCTTTCATCTTGATTTAAAAAGAAACGCGGGAAAATCAAAAAAATTCGCAGTAAGAAAAGCCAAACTTAAACTAGCCTATTCAGTCCTTCGGTTTTTCAGACCGGCTATTTTAATTAAGAATACAGGGTTACTAAACATAAACCCCAGTGTCGCTTTGCTGACAAAACAATGTACGTTCGGTCAAATCAATAATCTGGTAGGATGGATAGTGTTTTTAATCTCTTTAACAGTTTATGTGTTAACCCTCGAAGAAACTGCCAGCTATTGGGATCCATCCGAATTCATCGCTACTTCTTATAAACTTCAGGTACCGCATCCCCCAGGCGCACCACTTTTTTTATTGATGGGAAGATTCTTTTCTTTTTTTGCCTTTGGCGATGTAACTAAAGTAGCTTATGCTATCAATATGATGAGTGCGATCGCCAGTGCGTTCACCATTCTGTTTTTGTATGGGTCTATCGTGCTCGTTGGGAAAAAGACTATCTCGGCAACGAAAACTTCTTTCGAACAGAAAAAAAGTTTACTGATCGTATCCGGGATTATCGGTTCATTATCCTATGCGTTTTCTGATTCGTTTTGGTTTTCGGCTGTGGAGGCTGAGGTGTATGCCATGTCTTCTTTGTTCACAGCCTTTGTAGTATGGGCCATTCTAAAATGGGATACTATTCAGGATGAATCTCGCGCCAATCGTTGGTTGATTTTGATTGCCTATGTTATTGGTCTTTCCATTGGCGTTCATTTGTTGAATTTGCTTACACTTCCGGCTCTTGCGTTGATATATTATTTCAAAAAGTTCAAGCCAACCAAATGGGGAGTGTTTGCAACTCTTGCCTTAGGCGGATTAATGATCGTAGTGATCAACGACTTCATTATTCCCGGGCTCCCTACCCTGGCAGGACACTTTGAGGTTTTCTTTGTGAACACGCTTGGACTCTTCTTTGGTTCTGGAGCGATCATCTTCATCCTCTTACTGATTTCACTTTTAGTGCTTTGCATTCGTTACACGCAACGGATTCAATCGTACATGGGGAACACATTTGTGCTGGCCATTACATTTTTACTGATTGGTTATGCTTCTTACTCAACCATCCTGATCCGATCTGATTATGATCCCCCCATCAATGAAAATGCACCGAAAGATGTAATGAGTTTTGTGCGGTACCTGAAGCGGGAACAATATGGCAGCCGTCCCTTATTGTTTGGTGCTTACTTTACCTCTAATCCCGTGGCAGTACGCTACACCGACCACACGTACGTAAAAGGGAAAACCAGGTATGAGCCAGGCGATCAAAAATATGAACTGGAATATCCACCTGGACAAGAAACCATTTTTCCACGCGCGTGGTACCCTAAAGACAAAGAGGCCTATCAACAGATTATGAATTTACGCGAGGGTGAGCAACCCACGTTTGCTCAAAACATGGCTTACATGTTCAAGCATCAGCTCGGCACCATGTATGCGCGATACTTCATGTGGAATTTTGCAGGTCGTGAAAGTGATGAACAAGGTGCTGATTGGTTGCGGCCAGCAGAATGGATGAAGAAACTTCCTCCTGCATTGGCATCTAACAAAGCCCGAAACAATTTTTTCATGCTCCCCTTTCTTCTTGGGTTGATCGGGATGTTTTATCATTTCCTAAAGGACACCAAAAACTTTTCGGTGGTGATGTTATTGTTCTTCATGCTGGGTGTGGCAATTGTTCTTTATTTGAATTCGCCTGCATCGGAACCGCGCGAGCGAGATTATATCTACGCTGGTTCTTTTTATGCGTTCACCTTTTGGATTGGGTTATCAATACTTGCTTTAGCCGACTGGATTAACCGAATCATCAAAAACAAAAGGGCAGTTTTAATGATTGCTTCTTCTTTGGGATTCATTGCTCCGTCCATAATGATTACGCAAGGATGGGATGATCACAATCGCTCCAATCGTTTTTTCTCGGTTGATGCTGCACATAATACACTAGTGTCTTGTGATCCAAATGGTGTAATCTTTACCGGTGGCGATAACGATACGTTCCCCTTATGGTATGCCCAGGAAACTGAAAATTGTCGCACCGATTTGCGCGTGCTTGTACTCAGCTATTCTAATGCCGATTGGTATATCGATCAGACTACCCGCCAAGCCTATGAATCTACATCCTTTACCTACACTCTTTCAAAGGATGATTATCGGAAGTCAGGTGACTATTCTCCTTTTGTCGATTTGAAAATCAAGAGCATTGATGCACAAGAGTATCTTACCTTATTGAAGAAAGAAAATTCGCCCTTGTGGGATGGCGATCGCAACATTGTGCCCAGCAAACTCATCACATTAAATGTGAATAAAGCAGAAGTATTGGCAAAAGGAATTATTCCTACCGGAATGCAAGATTTAGTAGTTGATCAGATGCAATTAAGGTTGAAAAGCAACATTCTTGAAAAAGCAGACTTGTTGTTTATTGATTTGCTGACCACCAGCAATTGGAACCGGCCGATCTATTTAAACAATACATCCCTATCGCAATTGAATATAGACATAGCTCCTTACGCAGTTCAGGAAGGGAATGTGTATCGCATCCTGCCTGTTAAAAATCCACGTGCTGATCGGGATTATCTGGTCAATACCGAAAAGACATACGATGTAATGGTAAACAAGTTTAAATATCGAAATCTGGATGATCCTTCTGTTTACTACACCAACGACTATAAAATGTCGGTGATGAACCATCGCAGTAATCTGAATGCACTGGCCGAAGTGTTGGTGGATAAAGGAGAAATAGAGAAAGCCACAACGGTTTTAGATTTCTCCTTAACCAAAATGCCTGATGAAGCGATTGCTTATGATCCTTCGGCTGCGGACACTGTTAACCTACTGTTCAAAGTCGGGCAAAAACAGAGAGCGGTTGACATTGCAACGGTGGTAGGCGAACGGTCTATTGAAACCGCATCTTATTTAATTGCAGAAAACAAAGGCATCTCATTTGAGCTGAGAAAAAACCTGTTTCTGCTTGGCGCGATGGAGCGGTCGTTGTATGAGAATAATGAAGTGGCTCTTGCAGAAAACTTCGAAACACACTATGAACGGATGATTGATGTTCTGCAAAGAAACAGCGGACGAATGAATTAATTTTTAATGATGCCGAAGGATAATCATGAGA
>JAEUUB010000454.1 GCA_016787745.1 Cyclobacteriaceae bacterium | reverse complement strand
AATTAAATACTAAATATTTTAGTATTCTTGTTGCATGGATGCAGAGTACTTTAAAGGTCGGGGCGCTCAAATCAAAAGCGAGAATAAATTTCTAAAAGCCCACTATGTAACCGATCATATTGAAGGCCTAGACGAACCTCTTCTTGAATCTCCCCATACCCAAATCTTTATCGAAAATCCTAAAAAGATTGTTAACAAAGTAACAAGTCCAGATCTAAGCATGATGTATTCCATGAATCCTTATCAGGGTTGCGAACATGGTTGCATTTACTGTTATGCCCGCAATACGCATGAGTACTATGGCTTTAGTGCCGGGCTCGATTTTGAAAGTAAAATTATTGTAAAGAAAAATGCCCACATTTTGTTGGAGCAACATCTCTTAAACAAAAACTGGAATGCGGTTCCGCTGATGCTTAGCGGAAATACTGATTGCTATCAACCCCAGGAACGAAAATTTGGGATCACGAGAAAAATGCTGAACGTGTTAGCTAATTACCGGCATCCTGTAGGCTTAATAACAAAAAACAGTTTAATCCTCCGCGACCTTGATTTGTTAGGTGATCTGGCCAAAGATAACCTTGTTCACGTTTACCTTTCCATTACCACACTTAACGAAGACTTAAGGCGCGTGTTGGAACCCCGTACGGTTAGCGGATTAAAAAGGTTGAAGACCATAGAGGCGCTTTCAAAAGCCGGAGTGCCCACCGGAGTAATGAATGCACCCATCATTCCCGGTTTGAATCATCACGAAATTCCAACCATACTTAAAGCTGCAGCCGAGCATGGCGCAGTGGCCTGCGGAATAACAGTTGTTCGTCTGAATGGCTCCATCGAAAAAATTTTTGAAGATTGGTTAAGAAAAAATTTTCCGGATCGTTTCGAGAAGGTCTGGAATCAAATCAGCTCGCTGCATGATGGGAAGGTGAATGACTCACAATTTGGAAGGCGCATGTCTGGCGAAGGAAAAATTGCAGATGTCATTCATCAGCTACACCACATTGCAAAAAAGAAATACTTCGATGGCAGAAAGCTTCCGCCTTATAATCTTACACTATTTAGAAAAGGCGGTACTTTGCCTTTGTTCTGAATTATTTTAGCGGCCGTAAACCGATTTTGTTTGGTTTTATGTTGATTCTTGAATTACTACCTTTGCTCAGGTGCTCCGGATTTTTACCATATCACTTACTGCTGTTCTCTTTCTGGGAAGCTTCATGGATTTACATGATCTTACCAAGTTACCTTATATGATTCAGCATTATCAGCAGCATAAGGAAAAATCATCTGCCTTTTCAATTATTGAGTTTTTTGATCTTCACTATGGACAAAATGCAGAGCAGCACGATAAGCAGGAACATGAACAGCACAAAGGACTTCCGTTCAAAACACATGATTGCTCAGTGGCTCATGCCACTATCATTCTTCCATCCTTAGAGCCTGTACTTGCTTCTTCCTATAGTTTAGCTATTCACTATAGCAATTTTTATCAATCAGCATATTCGATTTCGTTTTGCCAATCCATTTGGCAACCCCCCAAGGTGAGTTGATTAAACCATTACTTAAAAGAAGTTCGTCTTCCTGATAGCCGTTGATATTGATATCAATACTATGCGTCTTAAGTAATCCCTGAATTATTCTTAATCAATCAACTTTTATACATGCTTGAAGGTATTATTTCCTTTTCTATAAGGAACAAAATCATTGTAGCGATACTCACAATTGCACTTATTGTGTGGGGCATTTACTCGCTTAAGCAGCTTCCCATTGATGCCGTGCCTGACATTACCAATAATCAGGTTCAGGTACTCACGGTATCTCCCTCGTTAGCTGCGCCTGAGGTAGAGCGTCTGATTACTTTTCCGGTAGAACAAACGATGACCACTATTCCGGATATAACTGAAATTCGATCTTTCTCGCGCTTTGGTTTATCGGTTGTAACCATTGTCTTTGCCGAAACCACAGACGTGTATTGGGCGCGTCAACAAGTTAATGAGCGTTTATCGCAAGCGAAAAACCTGATTCCTGCCGGAGCAGGTGATCCTGAAATTGCACCCCTCTCTACAGGGCTGAGCGAAATCTATCAATACATACTTCATCCAAAAAGTGGGTATGAAAACAAGTTCGATGCGATGGAACTTCGCACCATTCAGGATTGGATTGTGCGCAGACAACTGCTGGGCACAGAGGGCGTAGCGGATGTAAGTAGTTTTGGGGGGTTTGTAAAGCAATATGAAATCAGCCTTGACATAAACAAGCTCCGCAGCTTACAAATAAGTATTACGGATGTTTTTTCTGCTCTTGAAAAGAATAACCAAAATACAGGCGGTGCTTATATAGAGCGAAATCCATACAGTTATTTTATTCGCAGTGAGGGCCTTGTTGAAACACTACAAGACATCGAAAACATTGCTGTAAAAACCAGTTCGAACCATCTCCCTGTTTTAATAAGGGACGTTGGCGTTGTTCAATTTGGAAACGCTTCGCGCTATGGTGCGATGACGTACAATGACAAGGGTGAGGTTGTTGGAGCAATTGTGCTCATGCTAAAAGGTGCTAACTCCTCGTCTGTAATTGAAAATGTAAAAGAACGGATTGAGCAAATAAAAAAGTCGCTGCCCGAAGGTGTAGAAATTGAGCCCTACCTGGATCGAACCCGGTTGGTGAACAACGCCATTAACACCGTAACAAAGAACCTTGCAGAGGGCGCCTTGATTGTTGTATTCGTGTTGGTTTTACTGCTCGGAAATTTTCGTGCAGGACTTGTTGTAGCTTCTGTCATTCCTCTGGCCATGCTTTTCGCAGTGAGTATGATGCGTTTGTTTGGGGTGTCCGGCAATTTAATGAGTTTAGGCGCTATTGATTTCGGGTTGATTGTAGATGGAGCGGTTATAATTGTAGAAGCAACCTTGCATCATCTTGGATTGGCAACAAGCGCACGAAAGCTAAGTCAATCGGAAATGGATGCAGAAGTACAACAAGCAGCAAACAGTATGATGCATTCAGCCGCATTTGGCCAGCTTATCATTCTGATTGTTTACCTGCCAATTTTGTTTCTGGTTGGAATTGAGGGGAAAATGTTTACGCCCATGGCGCAAACTGTTTCGTTCGCAATTATTGGGGCATTGATTTTATCGCTCACGTATGTGCCTATGATTTCTTCTTTATTCTTAAGCAAAACGACAGGACACAAAGAAAATATCTCCGACAAGATCATTCGTTTTTTTCATAGAATCTATAAGCCTGTTATTCATTTCGCATTAGCAAAACGGTCCCTAATAATTGTAGTCGCATTTTTCCTTTTTTTAGGAAGCATCTTTCTTTTCATGAGAATGGGGGGAGAATTCATTCCTTCCCTGGATGAAGGTGACTTTGCTGTTGAAACTCGATTGTTAACAGGAAGCTCCCTAAGTCAAAGCATTGAAACAACACAGAAAAGTGCTCGCGTTTTACTGGATAATTTTCCGGAGATAAAATTAGTGGTAGGAAAAATTGGTACTTCAGAAATACCAACGGACCCAATGCCAATAGAGGCCAGCGACTTAATAATTGTATTGAAAGAAAAAAGGGATTGGAGTAGCGCAAAAAGCAGAGATGAGCTAGCCGAAAAAATGTCGCAAAAACTCCTGCAAGAAATGCCTGGCGTTGCTTATGGGTTTCAACAGCCTATACAAATGCGTTTTAATGAATTGATGACCGGTGCACGCCAAGATGTTGTAATAAAAGTATATGGCGAAGACCTGGAACTGCTGGCAACGTATGCCGAGCAAGTAGCTCGGGTTGCCCGTCAGGTTGAGGGAGCTGAAGATCTTTATGTGGAGCCCATTGGGGGTCTCCCTCAATTTGTTGTACGGTGGAACCGTGAAAAACTGGCGCAGTTTGGAATAACCATTCAAGACGCAAATCAGGTTTTACGGAGCGGCTTTTCTGGTGAAGTTGCAGGATTGGTTTTTGAACAGGAGAAACGTTTCGATTTAGTCGTGCGATTAAATAAGGAAAACCGAAAAGGAATAGAGGACATCAAAGAATTATCAATTACCGCCCCTTCCGGATTACTGGTGCCGCTGGAACAACTTGCAACCATCGAAATGAAAATCGGGCCAAATCAAATTCAGCGCGATGATGCAAAACGAAGAATTGCCGTTGGCTTCAATGTGCGTGGCCGCGATGTTCAAAGCATAGTAAAAGAAATAGACGCGCGCATTTCCAAAGAGCTAAAGTTCGAGCCTGGTTACTTTTTAACGTATGGGGGTGCCTTTAAGAATCTGGAAGAGGCCACGGATCGCCTGATGGTAGCTGTTCCGTTAGCTCTCGCGTTGATTTTCATCCTCCTCTATTTTACTTTCCACTCGTTGCGCCATGGGTTATTAATTTTTACAGCAATCCCCCTATCGGCTATTGGGGGTGTGGTTGCCCTTTGGATACGGGATATGCCTTTTAGTATTTCTGCGGGTGTCGGCTTCATTGCATTGTTCGGTGTTGCCGTTTTAAATGGCATTGTGCTAATCGCTGAATTCAACCGATTAAAGAAAGGAAGCACTTTATCAATTAATGATATTGTGTTAAAAGGAACCGAAGTAAGATTGCGCCCCGTACTAATGACTGCCCTGGTTGCATCCTTGGGTTTCTTGCCCATGGCCTTGTCTCAGGGTTCTGGCGCTGAAGTGCAGCGGCCTCTGGCCACAGTTGTTATTGGAGGATTAGTAACGGCCACCTTGCTGACGTTGCTCGTCCTTCCTGTGTTATATACCTATTTCGAAAAAGAATCCTCATCCATTTGAGTCATGAAGAAACCAATCACAGGAACACTAATTCTCATCCTTCTGTTGCGGACAATTTGCGTGCAAGCACAGCTCATATCACGTGACCAAGCTGTTCAAACAGCCTTGCAAAACAATCAGCTGATAAAATCAGCGGAGTATGAAGTAGCGTATTTTAAACAGATGAAAAAAACCGGAAGTGATATAGGAAAGTTCTCCGCAGTGTGGATGAATGGACAGTATAACACCATCGAACGTGACCAAAATTTCACATTCACGCAAAGTATACCCTTTCCTACAGCTATCGCTGCAAATTCCCGCCTCAAACAAGAGCAGTTGATTGGCTCGCAACTGAAGTTATCTGTAGCTCAGAATACCCTGGTTTATGATGTAAAAGTTGTTTATGAAAAACTTCTGTATCAACAGGCTGTCCTCCAATTACTTGTTTCGCGCGATAGTTTGTACAGTGATTTCGCCCGGGCTTCTGCCCTGCGCTATCAAGCAGGGGAAAGCAATTTGCTGGAAAAGACTACGGCTGAAACTCAACTGCAGGATGTTAAAAATCAACTTCGCCAAACAGAGGCTGACATAGCCATTTTGCAGCAGAAATTGAAAACTCTTTTAAAGAGTGAAGTTATCGTTCAGCCCTCCGAAGAATTGTCGAAGCTCAGTTACACAAATGAATCAACCATCAACAATCCTGAGCTCAGCTATCTAAATCAACAGATTACTATTTCGGAACAATCAAAAAAGGTAGAGCGATCCGGACACCATCCGGATATTCTGTTTGGATATTTCAATCAAACATTAATTGGATTTCAAAATACAAATGGCCAGGAAGTTTTTTACGACAAGAGTAAACGTTTTCAGGGCTTCCAGTTAGGCGTTTCTTTTCCTCTATGGTTCGTTCCTCAGCTGGCCCGATCTAAAGCAGCAGCCTTTCAGGAGTCTGCCAGTCGGGAACATGCCGAATATTTTCAAACCTCACTCAGTGGCGAAATCGAGCAAACCAATCTTGAGTTGGCAAGAAACGAATCAAGCTTACAATATTACGAAAACAGTGCCCTTAAAAATGCCGATTTAATTCTTGCACAGGCCCGTAAAGGATACGAGGGCGGAGAGATTGGTTACATTGAGTTTCTGCAATCAATTCGAAACGCATACGAGATTAAAGCGGCTTATTTTCTCTCTCTCAATACGTACAATCTATCCGTTATCAAAATGGATTTCTTACTTGGCAAATATTAACCCATTCTTAAACAGCAAATAATCATGAATCGCACTTATATTTTTTTACTTCTGATCTCAATCGGAATTTTGTCCTGTTCTGATTCTAAAAATGAGCAAACGGAAATTCAGGCTTCAGAAAAAGAAGAGACCGCGGTAACCCTCACCGAACAACAATTGAAGAGTCTGAACATTGCAATGGGTAAAATAGAAAAACGAAACATGGGCAAGGTTATAAAGGTAAACGGGTTACTGGATGTACCTCCGCAAAACCTGGTTACTATAAGCGCGCCTTTAGGTGGCTTTGTAAAGCAGACAGATCTATTACAAGGTATGAAACTCAAAAAGGGTCAGGTGATCGCTTTAATGGAGCATCCCGATTATATACAATTGCAACAAGATTATCTGGACGCAAAAAATCAACTTGAGCTTTTGGAGTTGGAATTTAAACGCCAGCAAGAACTTGCAATGGATAAGGTAAATGCCACAAAGACTTTGCAGCAAGCAAAAGCAAACTATTACAGTACCCAGGTAAAGGCCGAAGGATTAAAGGCACGCTTAAAAATGATCAATATAAATCCCGATGCGCTCGAAATGGGTGAAATAAAACAAACGGTCCCACTTATCAGCCCGATCAGCGGGTACGTAACTCAGGTAAATGTGAATCTTGGCATGTATGTTAATCCCACGGATGTAATGTTTAAAATCGTTGATACCCGCCATCTACACGCGGAAGTGCAAGTTTTTGAAAAAGACATTACCCGGGTGAAGATGGGTCAGCGTATGCGATTTAAGCTCGTGAATGAAACGAAAGAGCGAATGGCCGATGTGTACTTAATTGGAAGAGAGATTTCGACTGAACGCACAGTACGCGTGCACTGTCACCTTGAAGAAGAGGATTTGTCTATGATCCCGGGAATGTATTTTAGCGGGCTAATAGAAATTGATGAGCAACCAGCCTGGGTCTTGCCTGATGAGGCTGTGGTTGAATTTGACGGAGTGATGCACATTTTTGTGCGTAAGGAAAAAAATACTTTTGAAATCGTTGAGATAAAAACGGGTGTTACCGATTCGGGTTTTACAGAAGTAATGGTCCCCGATGGTTTCGATGTCAACACTCCCATAGCAATTAAGGGCACCTACGGATTGATCAGTCTGTTAAAAAACACAGAAGAGGAGTAACAATTAATGAACATTCCCGGAATTTTTGAGCATCTGGAAACGCAAGATTTACTCATTTACGGATTAGGATTTTTTGCACAATCGCTTTTTGGCGCCCGCATTATCGTTCAGTGGTATAAATCCGAACGCAAGGGGCGCGTGGTATCCCCAACTCTGTTTTGGATCTTTAGCCTTTGTGGCTCTTTTCTGTTTCTTATTTACGGTGCCGTAAGAAAAGATCCTGTTATTCTGTTTGGTCAAACGCTTTCTTTCTATATCTACATTCGCAACCTGCAACTGAAAAAATTCTGGGGCACGATTCCATGGGTTGGGAGAGCGGTTATCTTCCCGCTGCCCTTGGTTCTTTATCTCATTCTGATTTTTACCGCTCCGGATTCCTATCAAGACGTACTTGGTAAACTTAACTACGCAGATCACGTGCTGTTAATTGGTGGCATTGGCCAACTGCTTCTCAATCTGCGGTATCTCTATCAATGGTATTATTCCGAACGGGCC
>JAEUUB010000437.1 GCA_016787745.1 Cyclobacteriaceae bacterium | reverse complement strand
TAACCTACCAGCTCACCATTGTCGAAATTAAGTACCCCACTTTTCCATAAAGGCATGGTCAACAACATCAGGCCGCCAACAATTAGCCCGGCAATAAGTCCATAAATGATTACAATCTTCTTCATAGAGTTTTTTGTTTTTGCTCAAAACAACGCACGGCCGAAAGAAAATCCTTCACCCGAAAGGGTGATTTAGTTAAAATTAATGGAAATCACTCTAAAGTTTGATATAGAACCTTATGGAATCAGCCTCAGTTCTTTTGCTTTCTGAACCGCTTGTGTTCTGCGACTCACTTCCAGTTTGAGAAATAAATTGGACGAATGGGTTTTAATAGTATTTAACGAAACAAAGAGTTTATCCGCAATCTGCTGATTGGAAAACCCCTGCGCCATCAGACCAAGTACTTCATGCTCTCGTTTGCTGATACCTAAACGCAACAATTCAGATTCATTCAAAATAAACTCTGATGTAGCAATCACTACTCTTTTTCGTGTAAGTCGTAACCCTGCCCATATACCTATGGCAGTAAATAGAATGGCTACTATGCCGAAGTAGAATTCCAAGGACAAATCGCGGATTATAAATCGGTATTCAAGAAACTTTAAGAGAAATACCAGACTCGCCAACGTAAGGCCGTAAAATAAAATGGTGCGCTTCAAAATTGGTTATAGGGTGTTAAAAATCATTACTGCGAGTAAGTAAGTACGAATTGTATATGGTGGTTACTCAATCACTAAAATAATAATAAACCCATATCCCCTTTACACAATTGTTGAATAAAAATTGAACAGTTAACTTTAATGAATCATGGTAATTTACAGAACCATTATTTTATTTCTTGGAATCTTTGCTGGGGGAGCTATTGCGCAAACAAACGTTGATATAACAGGCCGCTGGATGGGAAGTGTTGAAATCCCACTGGCGCAGGATATGCATGCCGAATATACATTCCTGCAAAACGGATTACTTATTAGCGGGTATGCGAAACTAAAAAGTTTAAATGGCCGCGATTCCATGAAGTACAAACTTTCGGGTTCGGTTAAGAATGGCATTATACACTTTAAAGGAACAGAATTCGAATACAAAACAGGAAGCGCTTGTCTCTCCCAGACTGAATTGAAGTACTCCCATGAAAATAATCCACCCACTCTGGCCGGAAGATGGAAGGGAGATATGAAGTTATCAACCTGCCCACCAGGCGTCTCGGGGAAAGTTGAATTGGGAAAGATTATCGAGACAATTCCCGAACCGATAGCCTTGCGCGAAGCTGTCAAAATCGAACCAAATGATTTTGAAGGTACAGAACTTGTAAAGGAATTAAGTAAGCGTAAGTATTATGCACTCATTATTGGTATCGATGACTATGCGGATGACGGTATTCAGAATTTGGACAATCCGGTAAAGGATGCGTTAGAAATAAAGCGCGTATTGCAAACGAACTACACATTCGAGCCCGAAAACATTCAAATACTGACCAACCCTACACGAACCAACATTATCGAATCCTTTGATTTGGTGAGTGAAAAGATTACCGAGCGCGATCACTTTCTTGTTTTCTATGCCGGCCACGGAATTTGGGACGAACGCTTAAGTCAGGGATTTTGGTTGCCCACTGATGCTACGTTGAGTTCAAAAGCACAATGGCTTTCCAACAGCACCATCCGTGACTATATCACCGGAATAAAATCAAAACACACACTCCTGATTACGGATGCTTGCTTTAGCGGAAGTATTTTTAAGGAGCGAGCGGTAACGTTTGACAACAGCCGCGCCATGCTTGAAATGTATAAACTTCCGAGCCGCAAAGCGATGACGAGTGGAGCC
>JAEUUB010000410.1 GCA_016787745.1 Cyclobacteriaceae bacterium | reverse complement strand
GTCATACTGGCAAGTTACCAATTGAGACTGAGATAAACGGAAGATGATTATTAAATGCCAAAGACATGGTCATCGATCATCCTTATAACAGAAAAAATAAAAAGCCTTCAACTAATTGATGGTCAAAGGCTTCAGTAGCCCTAAGCGGTCGAATATCGAACCATTTTCTTGAAGAGAAAACAAGTTTCACGGAATTGTGAAAGACAGGCTGATACTTAGCTTTGGTGGCTGAATTACCTTGATTTAATTTTCTTCTTCATCGGAAACTCAAACCCAAAGCGAACGACAAGCCTATCGCCATAGGGACTCATGCCATCTTTGTCGTAGAGGTTATAAAGCACTTCAGTATTGCCTTTAATGTTTTTGTAAACCGTAAAGTCTTTCTTGATCCCCACAAACACACTAGGCACCCATTCGCGGTAGGCAGGATCTACTCCTTTACTGCTGGCAATAAGCGGTGGGATGGTCGTATTCATAATTTCGGGTAGTAACCGGAAGTTGATGCCTTTGGTCCACTTGAATTCAAAAGCTGCCCGCGGACCGTAAATGCTCTCATCACTGGTGACGCTGAGTCCGTCAAACGGCAGGCGCTGGTTCCACCCGGCTCCGGCAGAAAGCCGGGGACTGATGAGATACATAAACATCGGGTTTACATCCAGTAAAAAGTATTGGCTTGTTTGGATCTGAAACGAAAGTGCCGGCACCAGGCGTTCGATGAAGGGTTTGCCTTTGAGGGGGTTGGGTAGTTTCTTAGGCAGCTCAGCCATGCTCTTTACTTCCGAATATTTGCTTTTTAGTTTGCTCATCTTACTCATCGCCTGTTGCAACACTTCCTGTTTGCCGGCAAAGTGATCTTGGGCCAAATTCATCACCTGATCCTGCACCAAATCTTTAGCCTTATTTTTCAAAGCGGCAGAATCAAGCTGAGTGTATTCTGTCATTAATGCCTTGCCTTCCGTCAGTTGGTCTACCCCATCCATGTCGGCTACTTTTGCTTCGATGGTCTTATCGATACTCTTTACCTCATTAAGATTTCCTTTTACAAGGTTCTGCGCATCTTGTGCGTACTGACCGGCCTGGTCTGTTATACCTGTAATCTTGTTGAGGTTGCCGGTGAAGTCCTTCAAGTTGGGATCAAGGGCAAGTTGGTTGGTAAACGTGGGCAACGTTGTGCTGCCCAGTTTAGGCATCTCTAAAGAAGGAAGGCCAGGTGTGGCTGTACTCAATGCCGGCAACGAGTAGCCTTGTATGGATGATTGCAGCTTTTGCATGGGTTCCTGCAACTGGGGTGGCAGTTGAATTTCTCTTAGGCCCTGGGTGGCTTTGGATTTGAGATCTTCTACTTTTTTGTTGATCGTTGCAAGCTGCCGGTTCTTGAGTTGGTTCAAACTATCTAGTTTGTGTGTTAGGTTCTCGGTAGGAAGTTTTAAGCTATTAAGACTGTCTATTTTTGACCGAATGCGATTACGGGTTGAGTCTATTTTTAAAATCTGGTTTTGATAGAGTTCATTAAGACTATCGGCTTTGGATTGAAAAGCGAGTGTGATGGAATCTGCTTTGTAAATCGAATTTTGCAACAGTGAATCAGAAAACACAATAGGTGTAGTGTTAAGGTTGTCTGCTGCCTGTGCAGACGCCCAATTTGAAATCAAAAAGAGTGCAAAAAGCAACCAAACCTTCACTTGCTAAAGGTAGCTAAGGGGTTGACTATTTAATAGTAACGAAAGTGAATTTAATGCGCATCTATACACATTTAAATTACATGATTATTACATGATGGCCTAGGGTTATGATCCGGCATATTTTTTTACGCGGGATCCCGCCTCACTCCTACTTCTCCGCAGAGTTACCCGCCTCGGGAACTCTGCGCCTTTCCTGAAACTACAACGCCTTAGTCAAATCTATATCCTCTAATTCTCTATAGTTTGTTACCCAATATATTCCTTGCTCACCTGTTTCATAATACTTAGCCGAACTTATGTATATACTCAGCCTCTGTGTTAATCATTCGTGCAGAGTCCCCGAAACGGGAGACT
>JAEUUB010000351.1 GCA_016787745.1 Cyclobacteriaceae bacterium | reverse complement strand
ATAAACTTTGAGCCTGCAAAAACATTGAGTTTAACGTTTCGATTAATGAATTCTTTAACATCCAAACCGGTTACAGTTCTGCTCGAATCCAAGGCAGGTTTAATTTTGCTCGGCTTAAACATGAGTAACTCCTGTATAATCGTCCTGTGAATGGAAATGCGAGGTCTCTCGTGGGTTTTTTTCAACTTTGCTTTTAATTTAGCATCGGCCACCGCGCTATTCCCATCTATCTGAACGGCATTGATCTTTACTTTCGATTTCAAGTCAACATCAATCTTCAGCCGAACTCCCCCCCGATTTAAGGTATCAGACTCCGGAATCACCTTAACCACTGTATTAAGGAAGCCCTTTTTTACGAAATGTTTCTTCACCGATAGCTCCGCATTACGAATAGTAGCATCGTTAACAATTTTTCCCTTAATTAACTTCAAATCTTCCTTCAGCGAGGACTGAGCTCCTTTACTGATACCCACAAAATAGAAATCGTTAAGCCTCGGGCGCTCGGTTAATTCAATGGCCAGGTAGACATTGGTGCCTTCAATTTTTTGAACAGAGATAACCACATCTCCAATCAAACCGTGTTTCCATAATTTTCGAATGGCACCGGATATTCCATCACCAGGTATTTTTATCTCGTCTCCAATTCTTAAACCTGTAAGGGATAACATTGCTGCTTTATCAAGAATCTTCAAACCGCTAACTTCAATGCCGGCAATTATATAAGTCTGTGGCGCTGCATAGTTCAATGTTGGTTCATTGGCAGGTTGGGACTGTGAGCGATTATTCCGGAATTGCCCCCAAACTTCATTTCCCACAATCAGGAAGGCCAAAAAAAGTAATATCTTCTTCATTAATCTCTTATGCAGTTGTATTCAGAACTTTGCCAAACCTGCGTTCGCGTTTTTGGTATGCACAAATGGCCTCATATAAGTTTTCTTTCCGAAAGTCAGGCCATAAAGTTGGAGTGATAAAAATTTCTGTATAGGCGATTTGCCAAAGCAGGAAATTGCTAACCCGTAGTTCGCCACTGGTTCTGATCAGAAGCTCGGGATCGGGCATTCCTGTAGTTTTTAGATGTTCGGAAAAGTAATGTTCATCGATTTCCTCGGGTTGTATTAGCCCTTTTTTTGCTTCTTCGGCAAGTCTTTTGGCAGCTTCTACAATCTCCCAGCGGCCGCTGTAATTTAATGCCAACTGCATGGTAAGCCCGCTGTTATTTTTGGTTGCCTCAATGGCCTGCGCCAGATTATTTTGACAATCTTTAGGCAAGTGACTTACATCGCCAATGGTTTTTAGCTTCACATGATTTTCATGCAAAGAGTTAATTTCCTTCTGAAGAGTATTAACCAGCAACTCCATTAGCGCATCTACTTCTTCTTTTGGCCGGCCCCAATTTTCAGTACTAAAGGCATACAGTGTTAAATATTTTATCCCTAATTCTCCACATCCCTCAGTCACGTCCTTTACCGCTTGTATGGCATTTCTATGACCGAAAATACGAGCGGCACCTTTGCTTTTTGCCCAGCGCCCATTCCCGTCCATGATAACGGCTATGTGCCGGGGCAGATTATTGAAGTCTATGTTTTCCTTTAATGAAGCCACAAGGCGGCAAAATTAGCCTTTTTTTCGGTACTTCTTCATTTATCAGATCAACAAAGCAGAACTATCTTACAGATAACAAGATGATTGCTGGCACGATAAAGTTTACTTCAAACCCTTAAATTTTACCGATAAGGGCTGCTGGGGCAAGGAATGTCGTATAGTGTGTACGTAAGCGTAATTCCTGTAAAGAAGTAGTTGTCGTAGTCGAAGGCATTGCCGTACTGGTAATTCTTGTAGGCGAGATCGCCATCGCCAATATTATCCAGGTAGTCAAAGAAGGTTTTGCGGATTCCAATTTCGAATGCGAGGTAATACTTTGGATTAAGCACGTATTTCATTCCAATTCCAAATGGAATACTCATCTGTACATTACTGTACTGACTGTTCTTATTTTGAATGCCTGATATTCCGAACAAAGCGGCTCCCGCAAAGGCATAGGGGGTAAATCGAAGATGGCGCTTGGCATCCCGCCAGTCTAAAAAATGATATTCGAAATTTACTCCTGCTTCTAATAAGAATAAATTAAAAGAGGCGGCTCGGGTGGCCGCGAAGGCATCGATAGGTTTACGTTGATCAGTGGCTCCGATCTTTCCTGCCGTAACAGAACCCCTTAAACTAATTACCTGACTGATGTTGGAGCGATAGAAAACAGTGCCCGCGGGTTTTGACGTTGCTAAATTATAGGTTCGCACAAGATCTCCTGTATAATTAAAGACCCCAACTCCAAAACCGACTTCAGAACTCTGGCGAATCATCTCTTGAGCCTGAACACATCCAAGAGTAACCAACAGAATGGAGGTTAATTGAAATATCCGCTTACCGCATTTGAACTTCAAGTGTTATCTGAATTTTGCCTTATGAAAAGTAGCGCCCAAAATATAGGTCAGGCGAATGGATGTTACCATGTATATATCCCGATCGCTTTTTGAGCCTCTCACGTTGTCCGGATATTCGCGACCATACCCTGGAATGGTTGAGTATGTTTGGCCATTTCTGGCAGTATAACTCTCCAACGGAGGAAGTTCGCTGGCGGGTAATTCATTACTGCGATAGGACATGGCCCGGGCCAGATTATTGGTTCCAAAAACACCTAAGTCGACATAGTTCTGGCTCACATCATCAAGGTAATCTGTAAACGTGTATCGGAAGCCAATGTCGGCCCAAAGGTCCATCACTTCATTTAATCTAAATCTCGCTCCTAATCCAAATGGAATGGCTACCTGTATTTTACTATAAGCCTTGATTCCATAATTGACATCGGTTGGATCAAGAGTTGAATACTGCCCTTCTGTGCCCAAAGGCCGAAGATCTACCCATGTACCTTCCGATACCCCCAGATTTTCTCCGTTTAACCCAGAAGCGGGCGCCTGGGCCTGCGGATTATGTAAAAATCCGGTTAAAC
This sequence comes from Cyclobacteriaceae bacterium, assembly GCA_016787745.1. Lineage (GTDB taxonomy): Bacteria > Bacteroidota > Bacteroidia > Cytophagales > Cyclobacteriaceae > ELB16-189. Next base: position 278 of record JAEUUB010000351.1, on the reverse strand, counting down.
CCAGATAAGCATATGGAGTCCATTTAACCCGGCTTATATAAGTCGCATCGTTTTCAAATAAGTCGAAATAGGCTGTCACGGAGAGTTCTTTTATTCTGTTTCGGAAAGAAGCATTTCGTTGATAACGAAACTTACCGTTGTCTTGGTCTGCGAGATCCGCAGATTCTGTATCAGACCCCTTTAAAGTACCGTACATAAATTGTCCTTGCAAAGAATAACGAGGCCCAAACCGATGCGTAAAGGAAATCCCAACGGCAGGCCGGGTAAACGAAATATCG
>JAEUUB010000754.1 GCA_016787745.1 Cyclobacteriaceae bacterium | reverse complement strand
TAAGGTGTGGCTGGTCTCCTTTTTGAAACATCTCCATTCCATGTTTTTTACTTTGGGCGGCAATTTCGTCAAACGTATTTGCAATGAATTTTTGGTCGCACGCGCCACCAAGTTGTTTGCAGGTCATCGTTTTCATGGGCTTTATATTTGGGGCGTAGGTTTGCTCCTCAATCCAATAGTTTCGAAACTTTATCCCGAAAGTCAGAAGAGGATGGTTTTCCAATGTTGTTAGAAAGTATTTCTCCTTTCTCATTTATTAAAATGTAGCGGGGTATCGCCAGAGGATTACCTTCATTTATTTCTTTTTTTATAGAATTGTTTAATGTCTTGCCAGCCATAATATGATAGCCATTCAGATTAAACCATAATAAATCTTTTTTCCATTGATTTACTTTTTCGGGTTTGTCAAGACTAATGAAAAGTAATTCGATACTCTTATCCTTTAAGAAAGCATAAAGATTGTCGTCATACTTTGTGAATTCATATTTGCAGGGCCCGCACCAAGTAGCCCAAATGTCTAGTAAGATTCTTTTGCCTTGAAAATTAGTCATTAAATCACTTAGGCTTCCGTTATTGAACTTAGAATCGACAAATTCAACTTTATTGTAATTAGAATCAGGATTTCTCAAGGGCGGAATATCCTTCAATTTAGAGTTAAAGTCATCAGGCTTAAGGTCAATATTAAAATCAACTTTATCATAAATATCCCTGTTCAGTAAAAGTGTGTTCAAATATTGTTCATGAATAAATGGATACAATAATGATTTTACTTTACGGTAATCGGTGTAATAAGTAACATTGTCATTTACTTTTTGGGCGACAAGTAAGCCAGTCTGATTGTCAAAATAAAATAACTTGTTTGGTTTCTTAGGATCCGAAGAATAGTTTGTTCTCAAAACTTGGCATGGTATTCCATTTAAGCTATCTGCTTTTGAATATTTAAGATTATTAGACTTATATAATCTGAGTATTTCGGTCGATGGGTCAAGTGAAATGGGTTGTTGAGAATAGGTAGTTATTTTGCTGGGATAAGGCTCTGTCAAAAAAAAACTTAGGCTGTCTCTGCTTATGATTGATTCGTATTTTAGTTTACCGCTATAGTAAGTTCGCCTAACTTGACTGTTTGGCAATATTTGCTTTGTCTCAACATATGATGTGTCCTTTTTAGGATAAAAATTGAATGATTTGTAACTGACAGATGAGGTTTTCAGTGTTTCAATATAATCTCTGCCACCAATGCTTTCGAAATATCTATCCACGATGATTTTAACATCCTGTCCGAAAGAACTTGTCCAAGATGTTGTCAAGAAACAAAATATTAATGCTTTCTTCATTCTTTTGCAAAATTGTATCTCGGTAAAGATCCAATAGTAAAATTTCAGACTTTGGAGAAGTTATCCACAAAATAATACGCGAACATAATTTTATGGAGTTCATTTATACGGGTGTTGTGCAACAGCTACCATTGTTGGCAGCCGTTGCATTCATCACCCAATTTCTCCCAAGGCATAGTCGACTGTTCACTTATTGGCAAATCCATTCTTTCACTCCGCCATGTCCGGAGCATGCACCGGAACCGGTGGCAGTCGAGGTTGTGCCATCTTTGCATTTAGCTCCTACTCGAACACAAGGTTCTTCACACGAAACACCAAACATGGATACAATTACGAATACAAGAATAGTCTTTTTCATTTTCGTAGGGTAAGTTTTATCACAAACGCCATTATATCTTAACTGAATTGCCTCTTACGAGAAATAACTTGTAACCCCAGGTATGGCCACCGGGTAGAACCCATCCTCATTCGGTAAAACCGGAGGTTGTGCATTAAAGTCGAACTTGGTGGGCATAATGCTCATGCCTGAGTTCAGCGCTTTCTCAAACTCAACCACCTGCCCGGTGTATGTAGCCAATCTGCCGAGGATGGCCGTCATGGTGGTCATGGCGCCATTTTCTGTATCCGAAAATTTGTACTCTTTTTTTGCAATGGCTGCAAACAATTCATCATGTTCTGTCTGGTAGGGATTGTTTTCTTTGGTGCGATCAAACTGATACATCACT
>JAEUUB010000317.1 GCA_016787745.1 Cyclobacteriaceae bacterium | reverse complement strand
GAAGAGGAAACTACATTTTCCACATCCGCCTGATGTAACGAGATTACATCGGTATATCCTTCCACCAAATAACAAACATCGTGCTGGCGGATGGCATTTTTAGCCTGATACAATCCGTACAGCACATCGCTCTTATGATAGATTTCCGTTTCGGGCGAGTTAATGTACTTGGGCTGATTTTTTTCTTTACCCAGCATGCGGGCACCAAAAGCAATTACTTTTCCGGAAATGTTATGTACCGGAAAAATTACACGCCCCCGAAAGCGATCATACGTCCGTCCCTTTTCATTTCCCTCCTCTTTCTTAACTACTAATCCGGTTTTTTCAAGCAACTCTTTATTATACCCTTTGGCAAGGGCTTCCTCACTAAAATTCTCCCAGCCGTTCAACGCATACCCTAACTCGAACTTGCCAAGAGTGCGGTCGTTAAATCCACGTTCGCGGAAATAACTCAAACCAATACTCATGCCCTCTTCGCTTGTTAAAAGCTGGCTATGATAATAATCTTTTGCAAAGTTCATCAGAATATAAAGCCCTTCCCGCTCACTTAAAGCCGCTTTGCTCTCATCCGATTGTCGGTCTTCCTTTATTTCAACCCCATACTTTTTTGCCAGGTAGCGCAGCGACTCTGCATAGCTCATCTTCTCGTGCTCCATCACAAAGGTTATGGCATCGCCCCCTTTGCCACTGCTAAAGTCCTTGAAGATGCCCTTGGCGGGAACAACAAAAAAGGAAGCGGTTTTCTCGTTAGAAAATGGACTGAGCGCTTTGTAGTTCTGACCGGCTTTTTTAAGCGACACGAAATCGCTTATCACATCAACAATATCGAGGCGGTTTCTGATTTCTTCTATGGTATCTCGGGAAATCAATCGGGGATATTTTTTCGAATCTGGACCTCAAAGATAACCTTTCCATGTAAAATTTACGCCCGCATGAAACTGTTGTCGGGTAGTTTTGTTTTAGGAGTAAACGCACTCTAAATTGCGCGCTCGTGTTCAGTATTTAATGTAATCACTATCAATGCCTTTTACTCAAACCGATATTCTCAACGCCCTGGCCACCGTACAGGACCCGGATCTAAAAAAAGACCTGGTTTCTTTAAATATGATTAAAGATATCGTGGTAGGTATCAAAAAGGTTGGTTTTACGGTGGTTCTCACTACTCCGGCCTGTCCGCTTAAGGAAAAGATCCGGCAAGATTGTGAAGAGGCTGTTGCTCAGGTGGTTGGTGATGAATATGAAATTAACATCAAGATGTCGTCATCAGTAACCAGCGTACGCGATCAGGCTCCGGTACTACCGGGCGTAAAGAATATTATCGCCATTGCATCGGGAAAAGGCGGTGTGGGAAAATCAACCGTAACCAGTAACCTTGCGGTGGCCCTGGCAAAAACAGGGGCTAAGGTTGGATTGATCGATGCGGATATCTATGGGCCCTCCATTCCGGTAATGTTTAATTGCGAACGCGAACAACCCGAAGTAAAAGTAATAGACGGAAAAAATTATATCGTTCCGCTTGAGCAATATGGAGTTAAACTCGTGTCGATTGGCTTTCTAACACCAGCCGATAGTGCCGTGGTTTGGCGCGGACCCATGGCCTCTTCTGCCTTGAAACAATTTATTGGCGATGCCCTTTGGGGAGAACTTGATTACCTGCTAATCGATTTGCCGCCCGGCACCAGCGATATTCACCTTACACTTGTACAAACAGTACCTGTTACCGGAGCTATTATTGTTACAACGCCTCAAAAAGTGGCTTTGGCTGATGCCAACAAAGGTTTGTCCATGTTTCGCCAGCCACAAATAAACGTACCCATACTGGGCATTGTTGAAAACATGGCCTACTTTACACCCGAGGAATTGCCTGATAATAAGTATTATATCTTTGGTAAGGATGGCGGTAAAAATCTTGCTGAGAAATATAAGGTTCCCTTGCTTGGGCAGATTCCGTTAGTGCAGAGCATTCGCGAAAGCGGGGATAGTGGCTTGCCGGCTGCCTTAAAGGAAGGCCCCACTTCGCTGGCCTTTCAGGAACTGGCCGCGGCCCTGGCGCAGCAAGTTGCGATAAGAAATGCTAAATTTGAATCGACTAAACGAGTGGAAATAAACACATGATCAACCCAGCCACCATGAAGAAGGAAGAAATTACGGATCGTATCGAAACCGCGTTGAATAGCATCCGCCCCTATCTGATGGCCGATGGTGGCAATGTACGCGTGCTGGAGCTTATCGATAACAATATTCTTAAACTTGAATTCGTTGGAGCCTGTGGAAATTGTCCTATGTCAACCATGACGTTTAAGGCAGGGGTTGAAGAGGCTATAAAACGCGCTGTACCCGAAATTACCCAGATTGATGTGGTTAATTTAGCCATTGCCTGAGGTTACAACCCTTTCGCTTTTCAGATTTAATTTATGCCACGTATTATTTAGGTGTAAAGTCGCATACCAGAACCATGAGAATTAAGGTCCTTTTTATTGCTTCACTTCTCATAGCATTGGTTTTACCCCTGGCAGCGCAGGAACGTTGTGGTACTTTACAGTACGAAAAACTCTTAGCGTTGAAGAATCCAGAAAAAGAAAAAAAACTTGAATTTGAAAACTGGATTAATCAAAAGTTAAAGCAATCTTCAAAACAATTAAACCAACAACGCACAGGCAGTGCTACGTACGAAATTCCGGTTGTTGTTCACATAATCCATAACGGAGAAGCT
>JAEUUB010000262.1 GCA_016787745.1 Cyclobacteriaceae bacterium | reverse complement strand
TACAGAAGAAGGAGTTTAATCTTCAATCGAATCTTCTACTTCATCCAACTTGGTTTCACTAAAACGCCCTGATGTTGCGTATACAATTTTTCCTTCCTTATCCAGTACAAAAAAATACGGGATGTCTTTCTTTTCAAAGTCAAGGGCTTCCTTGTATGTTTTTAATTCTCCTTTATAAAATAAAATGTAGGGGAGTAAGATAGGATCCACATTTTTCAAGGCTTTCTTTTTTGCTGTTCCGGTTGCCGCGGCATTTACACCGGTAAACATTGGAACAAAATAGACATTCACGTCATACCCCATACCTGCCATTAATCCGGTAGCTTTCTTGATAAACTTGTTGTAGACAGGATTAAACCACGTATTCAACTCATCTTCCGACTTTTTTGAATAGGCCAGGCCTAGCAAGGTATATTTGCCTTTCGTGTCAGCAGGCAGATTTACTTTTTTATCTTCCACGGTTTCGGCTTCCATTGCCGGGAATGGATTGCCAATAACCTGTGCATGTGAGATTTGTATTCCAGCCAAAAAGACAAGCAGGGTAAGTAGTTTTTTCATATTTGTGCAACGAAGATAATACAATAATAGTTTGTAACCATTCGCAAAATACCCGGTATTACTTGCAACGTTTATCCGGCAGCCTTGTCTTTTTTGCGCCCTCTAAATTTCAGTTTCTATGATCAAGCACAATCTTCTTTTAATCTATCGCAACTTTTTACGCGCAAAAGGTTATTTTTTTATAAACCTGATTGGTCTGGCTGCAGGACTGGTTTGCACCTTGTTAATCTACCTCTGGGTGCGCGATGAGCTCAGGATGAATAAATTTCATGAAAAAGATGCACGCCTCTATCAGGTGATGGAACACCAGAAGTACGCGGACGAGTTAATGACCACCACATCCACTCCGGGCATTCTTGCCGAAACGATGAAAGCCGAATTGCCTGAGGTAGAATACGCGGCTACCACCACGTGGATTAACCCCTTCACGCTTTCCGTAAAAGATCATAACGTAAAGGCAAAGGGTTATTATGTGGGTGAGGACTACTTCAATATTTTTTCTCTTCATCTTTTACAAGGCAACGCAGATCTGATTTTGAAAGACAAACTTTCTATGGTTATCTCAAAAGATTTAGCGGTGCGTCTTTTTGGCACGGATGAAAACGCGGTGGGCAAGATTGTAGAACTGCAGCATGATAAAAGTTTTACGATATCCGGAGTTTTTGAGAACCTACCCACCCACTCTTCTTTTCAATTTGATTTTGTTTTATCCTTTGAAGAATTCAAGCTCGATAATGAATGGGTAACGGAATGGGGGAATAATGGCCCGTCATCGTACATCATTTTGCGCGAAGGAACGGACCCCACCGCGTTTTCCGAAAAAATAAAAGACTTTGTCAAGAGCAAGGACCCGGACGACTCGAATGTTTCGCTCTTTGTCCAAAAATATTCGGATCGATACCTGCACGGTCGCTACGAGAATGGAGTTCAGTCGGGAGGTCGTATCGAATATGTTCAACTCTTTTCAATTATTGCCATTTTTATACTGATCATAGCATGCATCAATTTCATGAACCTCTCGACCGCCCGCGCTTCGCGCAAGGCCAAAGAGGTGGGTATAAAAAAATCAGTGGGCGCGCAACGTACATCGCTTATTACGCAATACATAAGTGAATCCATGGTGATGACGATCCTATCGGTCGTGCTTTCCCTGTTTATCGTCTGGATGCTTCTTCCCCAGTTCAATATCATTACCGATAAAAAGATAGCCCTTACTTTATACGACCCTCAATTATTCATGTGGCTGTTTGGCGTTACGCTATTTACTGGGGTCATTGCCGGGAGTTATCCAGCCTTATACCTTTCGGGATTCAGACCTGCTGCAGTACTGAAGGGCGAGGTGCGCGGATCGATAGGAGAACTGTGGGCCCGAAAAGGGTTGGTGGTGTTTCAGTTTTTGCTGTCCGTTATTTTAATTGTATCGGTGTTGGTAATCTACCGCCAAATTGATTACGTGCAAACTCAAAATCTGGGGTATACAAAAGAACACCTCATTCAATTTCCGATTGAAGGAAAAGTGGAAAGTAACCGGGAGACATTTTTGAAGGAAGTACGCAGAATGCCCGGAGTTGTGAGTGCGGCAAGTATTGGCCATAGTTTGCTCGGCCGCAACAATAACACCAGTGGCCTTGAGTGGGATGGCAAAAACCCCGATGACAATATTTTATTTGAGAATGTAGGTGCTAATTACGGGTTGTTGGAAACGCTGGGCGTAGAAATGGCAGAAGGAAGAACCTATTCGGAAGAATATGGATCGGACACCACAAAAATTATTTTTAATGAAGCCGCTATTCGGGTAATGAATCTGGAAAATCCAATTGGCAAGACAATAAAATTATGGGGGCAGTACGACTTGCAAATTATTGGTGTGGTAAAAGACTTTCACTTTCAATCCTTACACGATGCCGTGAACCCGCTTTTCTTTCGCTTAAGACCGAGCAATACCTGGAATATTATGATACGTCTGGAGGCTGGTAAGGAAAAAGAAACGCTGGCAGCGCTGGATAAGTTTTACAAAGACTTTAATCCAGGGTTTACTTTTGAATATCAATTTCAAGATCAGGAATATGCGCAGCAATATGCGGCTGAGCAACGCGTAGCTTCTTTGTCGTTTTACTTTGCTACCATGGCGATTTTGATTTCTTGTTTGGGCCTTTTTGGATTGGCCGCGTTTACAGCCGAACGTAGATTGAAAGAGATTGGTATTCGCAAAGCCTTGGGCTCTTCGTCTACCAACATTGTTTTATTGTTGTCGGGCGACTTTACAATTATGGTATTGATTTCTATTGCGATTGGTTTGCCTGTAAGTTATTATCTGCTTGATGAATGGTTAAAACGATTTGTTTTTCATATTGATTTGGAAATCTGGTATTTCTTAGCGGCAGGTATGATCGCTTTATTCATTGCCTGGATAACCGTTGCTTCGCAAGCTATTAAAGCAGCACGGGTAAACCCGGTAAAATGTTTGCGAACCGAGTGATTGAGAATCGCCATCTATCAGTTCTCGATTTTTTTGCCGGCTGGTCTGCGATTGACTCCGGGCGCCTGCGTAATATCGTCACCCAAATCTTTCCGGGCCTTATCCGCGATAAGCAATAACTCATTTACCACTTCCGGAAATTGATTTTGCAAATCATAGCGTTCGCTTGGATCGCGTCTGAGGTCGTACAATCCTTGCTTGAACGAAAAATTTTCTTCCACCTTACCGGGAAATCCATTTATGCCTGTTTCAAAATTTTCATAAGTCCGCCCCGGATGGGCAAGCACTAATTTCCAGTCTTCTTTGCGTACAGCTTCCAGGCTGTTTGCACGGTAGTAATAACAAAATTCCTTTCTGGGTTGTGCGTTCAAATCGCCCTTTAGTATCGGGAGCAGGCTTATGCCGTCAATCTTTTTTTCCGGCAGGGTTAAGTGAAGCAATTCGGCCAGGGTAGGATAGATGTCAATCGTGCTGGAAAGGCTATTGCAGATGGCACCGGCTTTAATTTGTTGGGGCCAGTACATGATGCACGGCACGCGCATCCCCCCTTCAAAGGAAGATCCCTTTCCTTCTCGAAACCCTCCTGATGATCCGGCATGATTTCCATAATTTAACCAGGGGCCATTGTCACTTGTAAAAATTATCAGCGTGTTGTTTTCGATTCCATTTGTCTTTAGGGCTTTCTGAATTTCACCGACCGACCAATCAATTTCCATCATTACATCTCCATATAAACCTTGTTTGCTTTTTCCTTTAAAGGCAGCCGAAGCATTGATAGGAACGTGGGGCATGGAATGAGGCAAGTAAAGGAAGAAAGGTTTGTCCTTTTTGCGTCTAATAAAATCAACAGCCCGCTCGGTATACAAACGGGTAAGTTGGGCCTGATCTTCCAGCGTTTTAATCGGAGTTTTTGGTTCATCACCTTCTATAATGTATAAGGGCGGGAATGCATCCTTTCGCCAATCAGTGGCCGGTTCTCCCTGGTAACCGACAGGCCACATGTCGTTTGAGTAGGGCAATCCCAAAAATTCATCAAAGCCATGTTGTTTCGGGAGAAATTCGCGGCTATCACCCAAATGCCATTTTCCAATGATAGATGTTGCATATCCTTTTTGCTTTAGTAATTCCGGCAAGATGAGCTCATCGGAATTTAATCCAATCTTGCTACGGGGAAACAAAGCTCCGGAAATACCAATGCGATTTGGGTAGCATCCCGAAAGAATAGCTGCACGCGAAGCGGAACACACCGCCTGAGCCGAAAGAAAATTGGTGAAGCGAATTCCATTCTGAGCCAGACGATCAATGTTAGGAGTTTGATACTCCAGCGCACCGGTAACCCCCAGGTCACCATTTCCCATATCATCCAGAAAAATGAGGATTATATTGGGGGTAGATTTATCCTGACTGCAAACCACCTGACTGCCCAGGCATCCAATAAGAAACAGAATTGTTTTGGCGTTCATAGTAAATACGTTTATCGATTATGGCAATTTTTACCTCCCAAAAATAAAATGATATTTAAATCCTTTAGTTCAAAAATCGCGTTTCAGTAGCTCATACACTAACCATCTGTCATAATGTTGATACCCTCCAGCCAATCGCGCATAGAAATTATTGATATTCTGCGTGGTTTTACTTTGCTAGGCATTATTATCGTTCATTTTTCAGAGCAATATTATGCGGGAGCTCATCCGAAAAGTCATGCAAATTTTAATGTGCACTTTTTGGGAGATGAGATCATTATGGGATTTATTGGAGTGCTCATCTCGGGTAAGTTTTTCATGATTTTTTCTTTCCTGTTTGGATTGAGCTTTTTTCTGCAGCTATCAAAGAATGATGCCACTATAAGCTTTTTCTTTCGTTTTTTTTGGAGACTGGTTATCCTGGGGGTGATTGGCTTCTTCCATCATTTGCATTACCGGGGAGATATCCTTACTATCTATGCGATGCTGGGGGTTGGTTTACTAGTAGCGTATAAACTCCCGGATAAACTTTTACTTATCGTGGCGTTGGTATTGGTCATAAATATTCCGTCAGTCATTGTAAGAAGCATTGAAGCCTTACAACCGGTGGCCGAGCAGGAAAGTATTGAATCGAAGTTTGGGGGCAGCAATGAAGAAAACGAAATCTACTATGCAACCGTTAAGAAAGGAAGTTACGTAGAGGTTCTTAAGGCAAATCTGGGTGAGTTTGGTTTTAAGCATAAGTTTCAGGTAGCATCCGGAAGGATTTATATTACCCTGGGATTATTCTTGTTAGGATTATACATGGGCCGCAAGCGCGTCTTTGAAAGGTGGGTGGAGAATCTCCCTTCATTCAAGAAGTTTTTAAAACAATCGCTTTGGCTGATTTTAGGATTGGTTATTTTTTCAGTTTTCTTTTTTGGCGGGGCTGAGGGGCTGGGGATAAAAATGCCGGAAATCGTAGTATGGCTGGTCGGTGGATTTGTCTTTGATGTTTTCAATCTTGCCTTGGCCGTGATTTATGTGACGGGGATTATTCTGCTATTTCAGAAAGAAAAATGGAAAAGCAGGTTGATGAATTTTTATGAAGTGGGTAGAATGGGTTTAACAACCTACCTGATGCAAACACTTTTTGGGATTTTAATTTTCTTCGGAATTGGTTTTGGGCTGCTGGGTGAAATCGGAGCCTTGGCGTCTGTGGGTATTGGTATCGCATTATTTATTGTGCAAGTATATTTCAGCAAATGGTGGTTAGCTCGTTTTCGGTATGGAATATTTGAATGGCTGTGGAGATGCGCTACCTATCTGAAGTGGCAACCCTTTATGCGGTCGTCAAGTCTTTTGTTGAAAGCCGATTAATCCTTAAACAGGGGTGGTACCCTATCCTCCCATTCGCTGGCTTGTTGATAGGCATGGGCCAAAGAAACAATCGCAGCTTCACCAAAAAGTTTCCCTAAAAAGGAGATGCTCGTTGGGCTCCCCTTGTCATTAAATCCATTAGGCACCACAAGGCAAGGGTGCCCTGTAAGGTTGGTTGTTAATAATTGTGTACCGCCAAAACTGGGCGAAATGATTATATCAAAATCTTTTGTCTTTGCGTAATACTCCTGAATCAACTGCTGGCGAATGCGCGATGCATTAATGTATTCGACAGCTGGAATAAAGCGTGCAGTACGAAACGTATTGGGCCAGGCCCAACGACTTTGATTTACTAAAAGACTATCGCGGTTAGATCGCGTCAATTCATCAAAGGCCGCAGCCGCTTCAGCCGTAAGCATTAGTCGAACCGCTGAAACGGGAATATCCGAAGGCAGTTCTACAGGTGTGAGTTCAATACCTAACGCTTTAATAGCATCCAAAGTTTTTTGATCATTTGCCTTGGTGGGATAGCTGGCATCGAATAGAGTTTTTAAGTAACCCACCTTTAATTTCTTAAGGTCTGTTTTAGCCGAGTAATTAAACGCTGCATCGCGCACCTGATTATCTAATCCATCCGCTCCCCGAATGGCATCAAACACAATAGCACAATCCAATGCGGATCGGGTAATCGGACCGATTTTGTCCATGCTCCAACTTAAGGCCATCGCCCCATATTTACTTACGCGACCAAAAGTGGGCCGCAAGCCGCTGGCGCCACATCGGGTGGAAGGCGAAACAATCGAACCCAACGTCTCGGTGCCTATCGCGAAAGCTACCAACCCCGCAACGGTAGCAGAGGCCGAACCGGCACTTGATCCGCTTGATCCTTCTTTAAGGTTCCAAGGATTTTTAGTTACCCCGCCAAACCAAATGTCGCCCATGGCCAGCGCGCCCAGGGTAAGCTTTACAAGTAACACCGCCCCAGCGGCTTCTAACTTTTTCACCACAGTGGCTGTTTCACTAAACACCTGCCCCCGGTAAGGCTCAGCACCCCAGGTTGTTTCTACACCCTTTACAGAAAGTAAATCTTTTATCCCGTAAGGAATGCCGTGCAAGAGGCCGCGATATTTTCCTTTTGCAATTTCATCATCTGCTTTTTTTGCTTGTGCAAGCGCAGTGTTTTCCAATAGGGTTATTGTACACTGAAGGGTGTCTGCATATTTTTTTAGGCGTGATAAATAGAGCTGGGTAAGTTCTGTGGAGGTTATCTTTTTATTCCTGAGAAGGACGGCCAGTTTGTACACGGGATAAAAAGCAAGATCTTCTTTATTCACGGGCAACGGAACGTCTTTGGGCAAGCCCCAATCAATTGGCTTTTGAACGGTTTCAATCTGCATGCCTGTGGGCATTGGATCGAACACCAAAGACATGCCTATACTGTTAGCGAGTTTAAATTGATGAATAGCCTGGAAAGATTTTTGATAATCTTCAAGGCCTCGAAGCAATGAGTCGCGTTCGGCCTGCGTAAGAGCGAGATCGTAGTAAGGCTCAATCTCCGCGGTTGGAGATTTTTTCTGACTAAAGCCAGATTGTATAGACAGAGAGGCAGCAAGAATAAAATAAACCGCGTAAATTGAACTCGCTTTCATAAGATTGAATTTAGGGCTAAACTACACATGAAGGAATTCTTTTTAAAATGGTATCAATACAATGCCTGGGCCAACCGCAGAGTGATTAGCTGTATTAAACAGCAATCGGTCAGTGACGAAAAAATACTAACGGTGATGAGTCATTTGGTGAGCGCCAATTTTATCTGGTTAAACCGGATTAAAGACCTGCCTAAAAGTAAGTATGAACTTTGGCATAAGTATGATGTTTCATCCTTAACAAAAATGGTTGAAGAAGCAGATGCTTTGTGGATGGAATTTCTAAACACCACAGATAATTTTGACAGAGTTCTTAAGTACCGGAATTATGTAGGGGATTATTTTGAGACCAATGTTGAACAGATTATGATTCATCTGGTTAATCATGGATCGTATCATCGCGGGCAGGTGGCCATGCTTTTGCGAGAGCGGGGCTTTGAACCTGTGAACACAGATTATATTACGTACGACCGGGTGCTATCCGGCCAATTAAAGGATTAGAAAAAATAACCTATCATTTATGAAAAAATTACAACTCACTTTTCTTCTTTGCGCAGCAGCTCTTTATGCAGTTGCTCAGAACGATGACATCACGGTGTGTCACACTTCGCCTACCGAAAAATTTGCCTTTTTCGCGGCCGACAAAAATTTTAGTGTGTCGCATCCCAATCCGGAACCCTATGTTCATCAAAGCGAAACCGGTAAAATGATACGTTTTAAAACCCCCGATGGTAAGGAAGCAAGCGGATATGTTTTAATGGCAAAGGCGAAAACAAATAATTGGATTTTTGTTTTTCAGGAATGGTGGGGTCTGAATGATCATATTAAACGAGAATCAGAAAAAATATACACAGACTTAGGCAATGTAAATGTGTTGGCGCTTGACATGTATGATGGAAAGATTGCCACCGAGCGGGAAGACGCTGGAAAGTATATGGGTGAATTTAAACAGGATCGCGGCAATGCAATCGTAAAAGGTGCCTTGAGTTATGTTGGCAAAAATGCTAAAATCGGAACTATTGGCTGGTGCTTTGGTGGAGGTCAATCCATGCAGGCCACATTAACGGCCGGAAAGCAAGCGGCTGCTTGTGTTATTTATTATGGCATGCCCGAAACGGATGTGGCCCGGTTAAAAACGCTGAATGCAGATGTTTTGAATATCTGGCCAACACAGGATCAATGGATTAACAAAGAAGTAACGGAGAAATTTGAGGCCAACATGAAGGCAGCCGGAAAGAGCCTCACCACAAAACCGTACGATGCCGATCATGCTTTTGCCAACCCTAGTAATCCAAAATTCAATGAGGCATTTACAGCCGATGCCTATGCAGCCTCTTTGGCCTTTTTTAAGGCAAGGCTTAAATGATTGCGCTTTTACATTTTTATGAAGAATGAATTTCGAATCGGGTTGTTGCCTTAATCAAAACTCAAGTTCATAAATTTAAAACCGGATGAAGGAAGAGCGGATTTTGGGTTAATACTGTTCAAGTAAATACCGAATAACGTCCGTAGTGGTAACTATACCTACCAGTTTTAATTCATCATCAGGATCTACCACAGGCAATGCGTGAAACTCTTCCACTGCTAAAATTTCGGCCACATGTCGAATGCTATCGTCTGCTTTAATCACGCGGGGTTTATGCGACATTACCTGGCTGAGAGTTAACATGTCCAGTACAGCTTCATCCGCTTCGTCTTGCCCTTCAAAGATATTGCTAAAGGTTAGCCGGCTTAAATCAGTTTTGCTGATAATGCCAATTAAATTTTTGTTGTGTACAACAGGTACGTGACGCACGCCATATTTCCGAACAATTTCCTGTGCGTCTGTTAATTTATCTTCGATTTGCACGACATGAATATTCTTAGTCATGATGGTGCTTATGGGTTCGCGCTTTTTCATGCCCTTAACCTTTTAGTAAAACAACTCATTCTTTTTTATTAAAGGTAGTTGTCTCTGGTTGCCAGGCTATGAGCAAGATCAAATGAAAAAATGATTTATGTCACTCCCATACAATCACACCAGGCTGAGTGTGGTACCAGGATGAATATTTTGGCAAATGAATTTTTTCCACTTCGTTACGCTTTACTTTCAGGGTAGGCGTTAGCAGGTTATTGTCCACACTCCAATCTCCCTGCATCACCACAATTTTTTCTAATTTTTCATAAGTCTCCAAGCCAGGATTTATTTGTTCAAGAGTACCAGACAGACTTTTAACCAACTCTTCTTTGGACTTGGATTTGCCAGCCACCGATAAAACGGTAAGCGCGATAGGCTGAGGAATGCCCATGCCGACCACACATACTTGTTCTATATCGGTATTACTTAATAACTTCATTTCAATAGGCGTAGGCGAGATGTATTTTCCTTTATCTGTTTTAAATTGATCTTTCACCCGTCCTGTTATTTTTAAATAACCATCTTCAGAAATTTCGCCCTGATCTCCGGTTTTTAAGTATCCTTCTTCATCGAATAATTCTTTGGTTAGCTCTGGTTCTTTGTAGTATCCTTTTGTCAGGCCCGGACATTTTACCCGAATCTCACCACCCTCAGCAATCTTCACCATTAATCCTTCAAGGGGTTTCCCTACTGTACCTAATCGATTTGCATCATTTCGATTGAAATGGGCGTATACGCAATCTTCCGTCATTCCATAGGCTTGCAAAATCCGTACGCCCAATTTTTGATACCATTGCATCAGATCTACCGAAATAGGGGCGGCTCCGCTGAAGATTTGTTTTGCGCGTGAAAGCCCCAGGCCTTTCTTGATTTTGTTTCTGATTAATGAACTTACCAAGGGGATTGCAAGTAGTGTGTCTAGTTTTTTTTGAGGTAATTTTTCCAAAATCTTTTCCTGAAATTTTGCCCAGAT
>JAEUUB010000236.1 GCA_016787745.1 Cyclobacteriaceae bacterium | reverse complement strand
GGTGAAGTGATTAAGGAAGCTGTAACGGCCGCACCGGTGGCAGCCACCTTAAAAAACGAATTTCCTGAAGTGCTGGACGCTACCCGTTTAAGAAGATTGGGCTCCCGAAAGATTACGTATAATGAAAATACATTTAAAAGCTCCGTTGCGTTTGTCGATCCGAATTTCTTCCAGGTATTTACGCTTCCGTTCATTCAAGGCGATGCACAAACCGCGTTGCTCTTTCCCAATTCAGTTGTTATTACACAAGAGCAGGCTGAAAAGTATTTTGGAGCGGAAGATCCCATCAATAAACTCCTGGAATTTAAAGATGAAAAACAACCCTATAAAGTTACCGGGGTTATAAAGAAGGTACCGGCTAATTCCCATTTTCATTTCGATCTCTTTGTTTCTATCGAGGGCCTGGCACATTCAAAAGAAGACAAATGGTTGGAGTCAAATTACTTTACGTACGCTGTTCTTCAAAAAGGGACTGATCTCAAACAGTTCGAGGCAAAAATGCCAGCCTTGATTAAAAAGTATATGGGCCCTCAGGTAGCTCAACTGGGAATGACTTTTGAAAAGTTTCAAGAGAGCGGAAACGAGATTGGTTTGTTTATTCAGCCGCTTACCGACATTCACCTATTCTCAGATTTTGCTGCGGCAAGCGAACTGGAAGCTGGCGGAGATATAAATTCTGTTTACATTTTTGGAGCCGTTGCCTTGTTTATGCTTCTCATCGCCTGCATCAATTTTATGAACCTTTCCACAGCGGGCGCCACCAAACGCAGTAAAGAGGTTGGCGTAAAAAAAGTGCTGGGATCCCGGAAAAATCAATTAGTCCATCAGTTTTTAGTTGAATCGTTTATCTCCACCACCCTTGCCATGATTTTGGGTATGCTGCTTGTAACCGTTTTCTTATCTCTGTTTAATCAACTTTCGGGCAAAGAGTTAGACGCTACATTTCTATTGGATCCCAAAGTGATTTTGACACTTATCGCATTAGGAATTTTTATCAGCATACTGGCGGGCACCTACCCGGCATTCTTTCTTTCTTCCATCAAACCTATTTCTGCCCTTAAAAATAAATTCTCCAGCGGTGGTAAAAGCAAAGGCATCCGAAGTGCGCTTGTAGTTTTTCAATTTGTAATTTCCGTAACGCTCATCCTCGCCATTATAGTGGTCAGTCAGCAAATGAGTTATATACAGGATAAGAACATCGGATACAATCGCGAACAACGCCTGGTGCTCCGAGAATCCTACTTGTTAGGAAATCATGAAACAGCATTTAAGAATCAACTCCTAACCGATCCGCGAATAGAAAGTGTAACTCAATCTGCTTTTGTCCCTGCCGGTCCCACAGACAATAATATGACGGGTGTTTGGGTTGGTGAAAATAAAGATGAATTCAGAAGAACGATTATCTATGGTATTGATCCGAGTTATATTCCTACTATGGGTATGGAACTAGTAACGGGTAGAAATTTTATAGAAGCGGAAAGCGAAAAGGATAAGGTGATAGTGAACGAATCACTTATTAAAGCGTTCTCCTTGCAGGGAAATCCATTGGGTCAAACGATCCATCAAAGGACCGATAACAATGGCGGTTTCAGCACCCTAACCATTGTTGGGGTAATCAAGGATTTTCATTTCCGATCACTGCACGAGTCTATTGCTCCTTTAATGATGCTAAACAATCCTTATGGTGGGCTTATCATCAAAACAAAAACAAAAACAAACGAAATGGCTGATCTTATCGAGAGTATTCGTGCAAAATGGCAAGCATTTAATATTGATGAACCCTTTTCTTACGCATTGCTCGATGAGTTGTACAACGAGACCTATTTGGCCGAACAAAACATGGGAACGATTTTAAAGGTTTTTGGTCTGCTTACCATTTTTGTGGCTTGCCTGGGGCTTTTCGGTCTGGTAACATTCACCGCAGAACAACGTGTGAAGGAAATAGGTATTCGAAAAGTTCTGGGAGCAGATGTCTTCCAAATTGTATCCATTCTATCCAGGGACCTCATGCTGTTGGTGGTTGTTTCTTTTGTTCTTGCTTTTCCGCTTGGGTTTTACTTAATGAATAAATGGTTGCAGGACTTTGCCTATAAAGTTGAAATTGAATGGTGGGTATTTATTACGGCCGGGGTAAGCACTCTGATGATCGCGCTGTTTACGCTGAGTTTTATAACCGTCAAATCTGCGTTGGCTAATCCCGTTGATTCGCTACGCTCGGAATGAGCTAAGCAGGAAAAGCAGCGATAGTAAACCCTGTGAAGAGTTTGAGGTCGGAATAAAATTGACAATAGGCCATGAACAATTGACAAAACACATTGTCAATTGTTCACTTGTCAACTGCCAATTATTTCTCAAAATCCGCGCTTTTAACCAGGTCAGGTTAAATTTCCTCTCTTTACTTAACAAAAGTGAAACTAATATATTACATTCACGTTTGTTAAGTAAATAATTGTAGCATGCAACAATCTCTTGGTGAATTTGAAGAACTCGTTCTGCTAATGGTAGCGGCTTTGCATGACGAAGCGTATGGTGTAGTCATCCTGGAAGGGTTGGAACAAAAACTAAAAAAGAAAGTGAACATCAGTGCGGTGCATGTTGCCCTAAAACGCATTGAAGACAAAGGCTTTGTAAAATCGCGCTTTGGCGGAATTACCGAAGACCGTGGCGGCAGGCGCAAAAAGTTCTACGTTATTACTGCTTTGGGCAAGCGCATGCTCGATGTACAGTATGAATTAAGAAACAGCATTTACAAACAGATTCCAAAAATATCTTTTGGATAGATGGGTAATACAATGTTGGCAGTAAGCAGTCACAAGTAGGCAGTACAGTACCCTAGCTGCTGATTGCATACTGCCGACTGCCAACTTGATAAAAATAGAGACTTGAAAAAAGAAAGGATATCCCCTCCCAAGTACCCCCTCCAATTCCTCCGCTGGTTTTGTCGCGAAGATTATCTTGATGAGATTGAAGGTGATTTGTTGGAGATATATAAAGGAGAATCTGAAAACTCTCCGCGTAAAGCGAAATGGAAATTTGCATGGAGTGTAATTAAATACTTCAGGCCGGAGTTTATGAAGTCGTTTAAAAATCATCAACCAACTGCATACGGTATGTATAAGAGTTATTTCAAAATCAGCCTCAGGCAACTGAACAAAAACAAAACATTTGCTGCCATTAACATCAGCGTGCTCACACTCGGGTTTTCGTGTTTTTTATTATTGGCGCTTTATGTACAAGATGAATTGTCGTTCGATATGTTTCATCGCGATGCGGATAGAATCTACCGGATTGTGCAACATGAGCAACAAGATAACGGCACAACCCGAAATGTTTCTTCCATCGCCCCAGCCATTGGGAAAGAAGTGAAGGAACAATTTGCCGAGGTTGACGATATGTGTCGGCTGTCAGCTTTTGGCCGGGTTAGTCTGGGTAACGATCCTACCACCCGCACGCATGAACGCGCACTCTCGGCCGATCCTAATTTCTTTACCTTCTTTGATTTTCCCTTGGTGGAAGGCGACCCCAAGGATGCCCTTCAAAGCCCCCGAGGTATTGTTATCTCCGAAACAATAAAAGAAAGGTATTTTGGTGATGGCCCGGCTGTAGGGAAGCAAATCTGGTCGGGCTATGTGCGAGAAGGAAAACCTGTTTACTTAACCGTAAGCGGAGTAATGAAAGACTTCCCAAAAAACTCACACCTTCAAATTTCACTTCTTTTTTCTGATGCCACCTGGAACACGTTGTTTAAAGATTATGCTCAATATGTTAACACCGATTGGGTAGACACCGAATACACCACGTACCTGAAAGTAAAATCACAAACCGATGTTGAATCGTTGAGTTCCCGAATTGAAACCCT
>JAEUUB010000224.1 GCA_016787745.1 Cyclobacteriaceae bacterium | reverse complement strand
ATTGAAGGCGAAAATGCTTTTGGCATTTTCAAATACGAATCGGGAGTGCATCGGGTACAGCGGGTACCTGCCACCGAAACGCAAGGCCGCGTCCACACGTCTGCGGCATCCGTTGTTGTTTTACCGGAGGCGGAAGAAGTGGATGTGGAAATAAATCCGGCCGATCTGGAGTATCAAACTGCCCGGTCGAGCGGGGCCGGAGGCCAGAACGTAAACAAAGTAGAAACAAAAGTTCAGCTTACCCATAAGCCAACGGGTATTATGGTTACCTGCCAGATAGAACGATCGCAACACGGCAACCGCGAGCGTGCCTTGCAGATGTTGCGTACCAAACTCTATGAAATAGAGTTTGAAAAGAAAAACAAGGAATTGGGGGACTCGCGCAGAAGTCAGGTGCGCAGCGGTGATCGTTCAGAAAAAATCAGAACCTACAATTATCCACAAAGCCGGGTAACGGATCATCGGATCGGATACACACAACACAACCTGCCTTCCGTTATGAATGGGGAGGTTGATGAATTTATCAATCAATTGAAGATTGCGGAAACTGCCGAACGAATGGTGGAGGGGAAGTGATAAAACGAGTAGGCAGATGGCAGTAAGCAGTCTATTGTTGATCTTGCTGCTGACTGCCAACCGAATACTGCTACTTTTTAATTTTCCTCCTCATCTTCCGATTTCTTGATTTGTTCGTCCAGAATTTCTTCAATGATTTTCATCTGGCGTTCGTCAATGGTCTGATCCGTTTTGGCTTGCTTTTTCATAAAACGAAACATGGCATTTTTCTTAATTTCATAAGCCATAAAGACCGTGTACTTATTTTCTTTCTTGTTAAAATATTTCTGCTCACCAATTTTTCGCAGGTCTGCTATGTTGGTGTTCATCACTTGCCGCACCAGGCTCTGAAATTTGTCTGCTACGTCAGCAGCCCGTTCGTTTTCGGTTTGCCCAAGATATTGATCAGCCACTTGTTTCATCGTTGTATTTACCTGGCCAGCCAATTGTGCTTTTGCTTCAATATCGGCTTTGCCCCGGGCAATATTGTCCTGAGAACTTTCACCCTTTCCGGTGGCTCTAAAGAATCGATTGTTGGATTCGTATGCATTGCCGCGAAAGGGCTCTTTTACTTTTTGTCCGAATGGGCTTGAACTACAGGCAGAAAGGGCAAGCGCTATTAGGGCAGCAAAAATTAAGTTGTTTTTCATAATTAGATGGGTTTATACAATAGGAATCTCAATCCTTAAGCCAAATTAGTAAAAATTGTGCCAGAGTTATAAAGATTGCGTGCGGATAGTTAATTGCCACCTAAACGCCCATTTCCAAACTATCTTATAATTATTAATAATTGCTTTTTGAAGAATTATTTGCAGTTCGGTCTTCGTAAAAGCTCTGAGCACTGATAGAGGCGCATCAAATTTTACCATGGCTGATTTAGAAAATAATTGCGTAAGTAGCTTAATGGAATAGAAGGCAAGCGGGTGCCGGTGAATGTCGTTGATGATGATGGCAGCTGTTGTTTGTTGCTTTAGTTGTGAGAATAATAAAACCAACTCCGCCTCGCTGAA
>JAEUUB010000217.1 GCA_016787745.1 Cyclobacteriaceae bacterium | reverse complement strand
ATGAAAACCCCAGAAAGTATTTGGGGAAGTTTTGGGTAGATTGTGTTACCCACGATCCGATGATGTTGGAATACGTACTAAAATTACAAGGCAGCAAGCGAGTTGTCTTAGGATCGGATTATCCCTTTCCATTGGGTGATTTAGAAATTGGAAAGTTTATCGAAGACATGAATTTAGAGGAGTCAGTAAAGGAAGATATTTTTTGTAATGCTACACTTGAGTGGCTTCAACTTTCCAAGAATGATTTCTTATGAAATAAACATAGTGGAGAATACGTATTTACAACCCATCTCAAAAAAAAAATGAAAGCATCAGTCATTCCAGATTTAATCAGGAATCTCCGATTAGATGCGCTGAACCTGGGATTGCGGATCACTGCCCGCAATGAAAAAGTATTTTTAAGATGGGTTCCACTAATTTCAGTTCTATTGTCTTGCCTTTCCATCGTGGTTAGTGCACAATCCAACGAGCAGGAGAAAATCCGTCAGTTAGAAATTCAGCGTCAGGCTGATAAACAACGGGAGATTGATTTGCAGATTGATTCAGTAGCCCAGCTTATCGATACGGAAGACTATGAAGCCGCTGAGGTGAAAATTATTTATTTGCTAAAAAGTGTCCGGAGTGTTCCTTCTGATCTTACTTTTTACCTGGGGAAAAACTCATTCTATCTGGCAAAGTATAAACAAAGTACTGATTGGCTTAATAAATATATCCAGTTAAAAGGAACCACCGGACAATTTTCGGAAGAAGCGATTGCCATTAAAGGAAAAGCGGAAGCCGAATTGTTAAAGCAACGACAATTGGAATCGCAACAGGCATCGCAGGTTCTATCAAAAGATTTTAATTTAGATTGCGGCCCCAGCGGGAAAGTAGTTTGCCCGGTATGCAATGGTTCTACTGTTATTATCAAGAAGAATTATCTTGGCAACACATATAAAACCTGTGGGTATTGTAACTTAAAAGGGAGCTTGTCTTGTGAAGATTATAACAAACTATTAAAGGGCGAACTGCAACCTGTAGCCCGGTAGTATTCATTCTAAACCCCAGGAAAATTCATTAAATTTGCACATTCAAAATGAATGGGTATGCCCTTATATAACCGAATTAATGGAAAAGAGTTAAAAGAGAAGCTTTATACCAGCGATCAGGCCCGTACCACCATCTCCTTCTATAAATATCACCAGATTGAGGATCCAGCAACTTTTAGGGATGATTTATACAAGCAATTTGAAAAAATGCAGGTTTTGGGGAGAATATATGTAGCCCATGAAGGAATTAATGCCCAGATAAGTTTACCTACCGAACAAGTCAAAGATTTCAAATCAGAACTCTACAGCATTCCCTGGCTGAATGGAATCCGATTAAATATCGCTGTTGACGACAACGGCAAATCTTTTTTCAAATTAAAAATTTTAGTTCGTAAAAAGATTGTAGCCGATGGGTTGAATGACAATACTTTTGATGTTACTGATTGTGGGGTGCATGTTAATGCGGCTGAATTTAATGCGCTTGCCGACAATCCTGACACCGTTATCGTAGACATGCGCAATCATTACGAAAGTGAAATAGGTCATTTTAAGAATGCCATCTGCCCGGATGTGGATACCTTCAGAGAAGAACTCGTTGTAGTAAAAGATTTACTCGAAGACAAGAAAGATAAAAATCTGCTGATGTATTGTACCGGGGGAATTCGCTGCGAAAAAGCGAGCGCCTGGTTTAAGCATGTTGGTTTCAAAAATGTCTTTCAACTGAATGGTGGAATTATTGAGTACGCTCGTCAGGTAAAAACGCAGGGGCTTGAAAATAAATTTATCGGTAAAAACTTTGTCTTTGATGAACGTTTAGGAGAACGCATCTCTGACGAAATTATAAGTGAATGCCACCAGTGTGGTAAGCCCTGCGATACCCATACCAACTGTAAAAATGATGGCTGCCATTTATTATTCATTCAATGCCATGAATGCGCCACCAAATATTCGGGTTGCTGCTCTCAGGCTTGCTCAGATGTACTAACCCTGCCTTTTGAAGCGCAAAAAGAACTTCGGAAGGGCATAAATAAAGGCCGTCAGGTATTTAAAAAAGGGAGAGCAAGAAATTTAAAGTCTCAACCGCAACAATCTCCTCATAACGTATAAACCCCTTCATGCTCGAAATAAAGATCGGGATAATCAATGTATCGGATCGTGCCAGTCAAGGTATCTACGAAGACCTTCCAGGCAAAGCTATTGTCAGTACTTTGAATGAATATCTTTCAAGCCCCTGGCAAAAAGAGTATGCCGTTATTCCGGATGAACAGGAACTAATAGAAAGCATGCTTATTGAAATGGCTGATGAAAAGAAATGTTGTTTAATTATTACAAGTGGCGGTACGGGACCAGCCCTTAGAGATGTAACCCCGGAAGCAACCGAAGCCGTATGCAACAAAATGATGCCCGGTTTTGGGGAATTAATGAGATCCGTAAGTTTAAAATATGTACCCACCGCTATTCTTTCCCGGCAAACTGCGGGAATCAGAAATCAAACATTAATTGTAAATTTGCCAGGGAAACCAAAAGCCATCCGTCAGTGTTTAGATGCAGTGTTTCCAGCCATTCCCTATTGTATCGACCTTCTGAATGGCCCTTATATTGAATGCAGACCCGAAAATAT
>JAEUUB010000167.1 GCA_016787745.1 Cyclobacteriaceae bacterium | reverse complement strand
GGTTTGGTGAGGTACATACGATCACCTGCTTTTGCCGAATTATTCTTTTTAAGATTTTTTTTTTCTACTGTGCCGGTTACCGCCAACCCGAATATGGGCTCGGGACTATCAATGCTATGGCCTCCGGCCAACGGTATGCCCGCCTTTGCGCATACATCTCTGCTTCCATCCAAAACCTTTTGCGCCAACTCTTCCGGTAACTTACCGATAGGCCAACCCAATATGGCAAGGGCCATTATCGGGGTACCCCCCATAGCATAAACATCGCTGATCGCATTCACCGAAGCAATAGAACCGAAGGTAAATGCATCATCCACAATCGGCATAAAAAAATCGGTGGTGCTTATAATGCAGGAGCCATCCGTTAACTCAAAGACAGCGGCATCGTCTTTTGATTCGTTGCCCACCAGCAAATTGGGGAAATTAATTTTTGGTAAATGGGTGTGAAGTATTTTGTCGAGCACGGCTGGGGCGATTTTGCAACCACACCCGGCCCCATGCGAAAACTGCGTGAGCCTTATTTCATCCATGCCTCTGATTTAAACACTGTAAACTGAGTGCCTAAATTAACATACGTTGAGCACTTACGCAGCAATCCTTAGTTTATATTCGTCATACCGCTGCAACACCTCTTTTACATACTTTACAGGTTCTATGCATCGGCAATACCCTACTACAACCACGGGGTCGCGGAAATATTTTGGATCCGCTTTTTTAGACAGAAAGTATTCTACGTTATCGTCCCACACGGTTGGGTCTTTGCCGTATTTTTGAGTTAGCTTTTGTGCATCGGTTACGTGGGTAAGACCTGCGTTGTATGAGGCCAGTACAAATTTTATCCGCTCTTCAGGATCGGGAACTGTTTTAGCCAGGCGTGTATCCAGGTATTTTAAAAACTTGACCCCCACTTTAATGTTCTGATTAGGGTCCAATAGATTTGTTACTTTAAAAAAATCTCCGGTCGCGGGCATCACCTGCATTAGTCCAACAGCTCCGGCCCATGACTTTACTTTAGGATCAAAGTTTGATTCCTGATAGGCTACGGATGCAATCAATCGCCAGTCCCACCCAATCTGTTCGGCACCCGCTTTTATCTGCTCGTCAAAGGGTGATAACCGATTGCCTACCATGGATGAATATTCGCTGGTGATTCGTGCTTCCGTTAGGCGCGAGCTATTGAAATATTTATTGTAGATCACTTTAAACACTCCACTTCGTTTAGATTCTTTCAACCACAGGTTG
>JAEUUB010000098.1 GCA_016787745.1 Cyclobacteriaceae bacterium | reverse complement strand
AGACCACATCTCATTGTTCTCAATGCGTTTCATGAAAAGATCCGGAATCCACATGGCATAGAAAAGATCGCGCGCACGCATTTCCTCTTTTCCATGATTCTTTTTCAATTCAAGAAATTCAAAAATATCGGCATGCCAGGGTTCCAGGTAAATGGCGAAACTGCCTTTGCGTTTCCCACCCCCTTGATCCACGTAACGTGCGGTCATGTCAAAGTTTCTTAGCATGGGTACAATTCCGTTGGAGGTACCCCCGGTCCCTTTGATGTAAGAGCCTTTGGCCCGTACGTTATGAATGCTAAGACCAATACCCCCTGCTGATTGAGATATCTTCGCGGTTTGCTTTAACGTGTCGTAAATACCATCAATGCTATCATCTTTCATGGTAAGCAGAAAGCACGAGGAGAGTTGGGGCTTGGGCGTACCCGCATTGAAGAGGGTAGGGGTAGCGTGCGTGAACCACTTCTCTGATAGAAGGGTATACGTTTCTATCGCTGCCGCTACGTCTTCTCCGTGAATACCCACGGCCACACGCATGAGTAAGTGTTGTGGGCGTTCCACCACTTTGCCATCCACCTTCATCAGGTAGGAGCGCTCTAAGGTTTTAAATCCGAAGTAGTCGTAACTGAAATCGCGATCGTAGATAATCGCATCATCAAGTTCAGCGGCATTTTCGTGAATTACTTTCCAGGTTTCTTTCGAAATCAAGGGAGCATTCTGTCCGGTTTTAGGGTCCACGTACGTGTAAAGTCTTTTCATCGTATTAGAGAAAGACTTACTCGTTACTTTGTGGAGATTGGAAACGGCAATACGTGCTGCCAGCTTGGCGAAGTCGGGGTGCTTGGTCGTCATAGAAGCGGCAATTTCCGCAGCCAGATTATCAAGCTCTTGGGTGGAAACACCATCATACAAGCCATTAATCACTTTCATGGCCACCTCTACCGGGTTGACAAATTTGGGATCTAAACCATAGCAGAGTTTTTCAATACGGGCGGTGATTTTGTCAAACTTTACGGACTCCCTGTGTCCGTCACGTTTTAATACGAGCATTTCTTATAGGTTGTGTTTGGTAAAAAAGAAAGTTTAAAAAATAAATCGTGATCGAATGTATTAAAAATCTTCGTTGAGTGAAAACTTCGGAGAAGAATCTTTTTCCATACTGTTCATAACTCCGGCTTTCTGGTATTCGGCCACGCGCTTCTCAAAGAAGTTTGTCTTGCCGCGCAACGAGATCATATCCATGAAGTCAAACGGGTTGGTAGCTCCGTATACTTTCTTGCCAATCAATTCGTTGAGCAACCGATCGGCAACAAACTCAATGTACTGCCGCATTTGTTGCGCGTTCATGCCTATCAGGTTAACGGGCAAGGCATCGGTTACAAATTCTTTTTCTATTTCAACGGCATCTTTAATAATATCAATTACTTTTTGTTCCGGTAATTTGTTAATCACATGCTGGGTATACAGGTGACAGGCAAAATCGCAATGAAGCCCCTCGTCTCTGGAAATCAATTCGTTCGAAAAAGTTAAACCCGGCATAAGGCCACGCTTCTTTAACCAAAAAATAGAACAGAACGAGCCCGAAAAGAAGATCCCTTCTACCGCGGCAAAAGCAATTAAGCGCTCCTGAAAGCTTCCTTGCGAAATCCAACGCAACGCCCAATCTGCTTTTTTCTTTACACAGTCCATGGTATCGATGGCATGAAAGAGTTTGTCTTTTTCTCTCGGATCTTTTACATAAGTATCGATCAGGAGGGAATAGGTTTCGGAGTGGATGTTTTCAATGGCAATCTGAAACCCGTAGAAAAACTTGGCTTCGGTATATTGAACTTCACCCACAAAATGTTCAGCCAGATTTTCGTTTACAATTCCATCGCTGGCTGCAAAAAAGGCAAGCACATGGGTGATGAAATGCCGCTCCCCATCATTGAGGTTTAACCAATCGGTCATATCCTGACTTAAGTCGATCTCTTCGGCCGTCCAGAAACTGGCCTCTGCCTGTTTATAAAACTTCCAGATCTCAGGTTGTACAATAGGAAAAAGCACGAAACGGTCCTTATTTTCTTTCAGAATAGGTTCTTCCTGTACAGATTGACTCATCGTTAGATTTTTAAAAGGGTTAGTTAATACGTTTAAGCAAGCAGCAACATCGGTTCCTGATTGCGATTGATTAAATTTTGTAGCGAGTAAGAAGGAATGATTCACGAATCACTCATTCAAACTTCAGCATCGACAAATATTCGAAATGATGAAGGAAAAACAAAGTGAAGATTTTGACCTAAAAGTGTGTCTGGCGAAGTGATTTGGATGTAAGTATTTGGTAGATAGTTGTTTTAAATTTTTTGCGTCAATCATTAGATTAGATAAAAAAATATTAAATTTTTTCTGCGTTAAGATAATTAGATTATGAGTTCAAAATTGTTATTGATTTCTAGCCGGAGCTGCCGGATCGATTAACTTCTTTTGAATGATCCTAATTGTCTGATAGGTTCGCTTTTGTTCCCTGGCTTGGGGCTGGGGACCGTGAATGCCATAGATTCTTGCATTCCTCAAGGGGTTCGCAAACCTTAATAAAAGCCTTATTTAAGGTAATTCAGATGATTTTAGCCGCAATCATTGTTTTTCAAATCCATTGATCTATCTTTGCAGTCCATTTTTAAAACCATAATAAACATGTACGCAATTGTAGACATTGCAGGAAAGCAGTTTAAGGTGGCTAAAGACCAATATATCTATGCTCCCAAGATGGAAGGGGAAGCCGGTGCAAGCGTTTCGTTTGACAAGGTTCTTCTTTTAGATAATAACGGAAGTGTTGATGTTGGCGCCCCAACTGTAAACGGTGTTAAAGTATCTGGTAAGATTCTGGAACACGTGAAAGGAAATAAAGTAATCATCTTCAAAAAGAAGCGGAGAAAGGGCTATGCGGTGAAGAACGGTCACCGCCAGCAGTTTACCAAGGTGCAGATAGAAAGCATCGGTTAATTATAACATGTTGAATCTTAAATTTTGAATTGAGCCATGGCACATAAAAAAGGCGAAGGTAAAGTAAAGAACGGCCGCGAATCGGAAAGCAAACGATTAGGCATTAAAGTATTTGGTGGACAAAAGGTAATTGCTGGCAATATTATAGTGCGTCAGCG
>JAEUUB010000094.1 GCA_016787745.1 Cyclobacteriaceae bacterium | reverse complement strand
ATAATGGGCGAAGGGGCAACGAATATTATTCCCAACGAAGTTACCTTGGCGGGAACTTTTCGGGCGCTGAATGAACAATGGAGAAAAGAAGGTCTTGAAAAAATTAAAAAAATGGCTGAATCCATTGCCGAAGGAATGGGCGGCCGATGCGAAGTTACTATTTCCAGCGGGTATCCCTACCTGGAGAACAACCCCGAGGTAACCCGAAGAATCAGAAAAGCCGCGGAAGAATATCTGGGCGCAGAAAATGTTGTAGACATAGATCTTACTCTGGGTTCGGAAGATTTTGCCTATTACTCGCATGTTATTCCTGCATCCTTTTACAGATTAGGTACCCGAAATGATGCGAAGGGAATAACATCCTATGTACATACTCCCACATTTGATATCGATGAAGATGCTCTCAAGATTGGTCCGGGGTTAATGGCCTGGATGGCCATTAACGAGCTTGATTCCAAACAACAACCTTGAGAATTGCTTTACCTAAACTTACATTAAGTAATTGTTACTCTATTTCATCTTAAGGGCGCATCAGTATATTTACGTGTAAGGTGACAGAACTTCCAACTGATATTCCGGATTCCCAGGCGCCCAATCGCTGGAGAATAATTTTAAGAAATACAGCTTTTATTCTTGCTGCATTGCTGATCTTTCTGTTTACCCTGGACCTGATGATTGCCTCGCTGCAACATTTAGGTAAAGACGCAGCTGATATTATTTTACTGGCTACCTCAAATCCGTTTACCGGACTTTTTATCGGCCTGTTGGTTACCGCGCTTATGCAAAGCAGTTCAGCCACCACAGCTATGACGGTGGCCCTGGTCGCATCCGGATCCATTACATTACCCGGTGCCGTGCCTATTATTATGGGAGCCAATGTGGGCACAACTATTACCAGCACAATAGTTTCTCTTGGCTTTATCACGAAAAAGAAAGAATTCAGGCGGGCCGTAACCATTGGTACCTATCATGATTTCTTCAATATTTTAACCGTGATATTACTTTTTCCTCTAGAATATTATGGGGGATTTCTTTCGGGATTTTCGCAGTACCTGGCAACATTACTATTCAACGAACCCCTTAGTCGTATTCAAAATAACTTTTCACTCCTGGGGCCTGGTTTTAGCCCAATCATAGACTTCATTGTTTCTTTTATCAATAATGGATTTATACTTTCTCTCCTATCGATCGGATTGCTATTTGGTTCCATACTGTTCTTTAGAAAAGTTTTATCTCAAACGCTGGGGTTCGGGTCGCAATCGCGGTTTCAGCAATTCTTTTTTAAAAATGGGCTTAAATCTTTTGCATGGGGTTTACTTACCACCGCTGCAATTCGCTCCAGCACAGTTACAACCTCGCTGGTAGTTCCGTTGGTAGCCAAAAAAGTAGTGCGCTTAAAATCCGCTCAACCTTTTATCCTGGGAGCCAACATAGGCACAACTATTACCGCGTTCATTGCGGCCCTTTTTAATTCCAATGCGGCCATCAGTATCGCCATTGCCCACTTTCTTTTTAACGCCATTGGGGTGTTGATATTTTCCTTAATCCCCCTGGTCAATGAACTGCCTATTAAGATGGCGGATAAATTAGGCCGGCTAACCCTTAAGTACAGGCTCGTTGGTTTTCTTTATCTTTTATTAACCTTTTTCTTTATTCCATTTTCACTTATTTACTTTAATAAAGATTCCGTTCAGGTAAAGGAACTAACCTATCATTTTCAAAACGTATCCAAAAAAGAAAAAAGTACCTATAAGATAATAACCAAGACTTATATCAACCAATCTATCAGCCATTGGATGGTATATGACTCCTCCACGGTAAATCTGACCAATCCGGTTAAGATTTTTTCTGTATACCGAAGACAAAACATGCTAATGGTGAATAACGAATTGTTCGAACTTAATAAACCAGGGTTTTGCAGAGATGGGGAAGATGAAAAAGGAAAGTATCAAACGTGTATTGTTGAAATCTTACCTAATCTGGTCCTAACCCAAGCGCTTACAGCCGATTCTGTTTACGTTTATTTAAAAAAATGGTACGAACCCCGTGGTGATTCAACTATAGCCCGCACCTACATCAGTGCAACACTCAACCTGCTCGTTCGGAAAGAAACCCTCAATAACCAGGGGGCGGTACTCACCCGCGATGACCTGGTGGAAATAAAAAAGAAATAGACGATAGCCTCATTTCGGCCGAAAACGCAAAATGAGTATATTGTGCCTTGTTACTTGTTTATGGATAGCATTCGGGATTCCGTATTTAAATTTCTGCGTATTGATCATCTGATCGATAACCTTTCAGGGTATGTAGAGGCCAGAGTCGAATTATTGAAGATAGAGATTCGAGAAGAAGTCGCTAAGGTACTCGCAAGGAGCATGATGGTTATTGTAATTATCCTCATGTCACTATTGTTTTTACTTTTCTTTAGCGTAGGGTTGGCCCAATTCATTAATTCCTATTTCGAAGAAAGTTACGCTGGCTATTGGATTGTGTCGGGGATATATGGTATTCCATGCCTTATCTTTATCGCATTTAGAAAGCAGATCGGTCATTCTATTGAAAAATCGATGATGGATCTGATCAAACGTAAAGAGAAGTAAAATGGAACTTTTGGAAACTACCGACCCTGAAAAGAAAAGATTGATCGAGGCCACAGATCGACATAAGCGCGAACTTCAAAAAGACGTAAAGGCAATTTCGGATAAAGCAGAAGACACGCTTAAAAACGCACTTATTATTGGTGGAAGTTTAACGCTTACCTATTTATTGATAAGTCAATTAGGGGGCGGTAAGAAAAAATCTAAAAAGAAGAAATCGGTACAAGCGCAGGTTGACAATGATATTGAAAATCCGGAGCCGGACAATGCAATCCCTTCTATGTTTTCGCAAATTGGCGAACGGGTAATTAGTATGGCAAGCATCGTACTGTTGGATCTTGCCAAAGATAAACTTGCCGAATATCTCCAAAACAGAAAGTCGGGCCATGAAAATTCTTGAAACGTTACAAGAACGTAGTCAACTGGGTAAAAAATCTATTGCTGTGTTGGTCGATCCCGATAAGGTGGAAGACAGCGGGCGTTTAAACACTTTGCTGCGCTTAGCTGCAGAAAATTGTGTTGATTATTTTTTTGTAGGCGGCAGTCTGGTTACAACACCCAATCTTTCTGATGTAGTGAAACAAATTAAGGAAAATGTTTCCATCCCCGTTGTGTTATTTCCCGGAAGTTCCCTTCAAATAGATTCCTCTGCCGATGCGATACTTTTTCTCTCTTTAATATCCGGGCGTAACCCAGACCTGCTTATAGGCCAACATGTGGCTGCAGCACCCATTTTAAAAAACACCCGGTTAGAAATTATGCCCACGGGTTATATGCTCATCAACTCCGGCAAAACCACTTCGGCTGCCTACATCAGTAACACAACCCCTATCCCTGAAGACAAATATTCTTTAGCAGCTTGCACCGCTCTGGCGGGAGAAATGCTTGGACTTAAATTAATTTATCTTGATGCCGGCAGTGGTGCTGAACGAGAGATCAGTCCTAAGATGATAAGTGCTGTACGTAAATCAGTTAATGTTCCACTAATTGTTGGAGGCGGAATCAACACCAGCCAAAAAGCTTTGGCTGCCCTTGAAGCAGGTGCGGATTTAATTGTGGTTGGAAACGCGCTGGAAAAAAATCCGGAGCTTTTAATTGAAATCAGCGATCGGGTATACGATTGGAATCTGAGTACCGAAGCACGCAAATAATACCATTAACTTCTTTTAATTTCAAAATCGGTAAAGCCCACAATGGCCCCGGGTTTTGCGTCCATCTTTATCACTTCGGCTTGTGTGGGCCCCAGATTACACCACTTAATGAATTTATACAATATCTCCTCTGGAGCCTCCGCTTCTAAATAAACATCCCCGTTTCTTTCATTCCGAACAAATCCCCGAACACCCCATTCATCAGCCTTTTGTTTTGCCGAGGCCCGGTAAAAAACACCTTGAACTTTTCCGGAAACAGTAATATTGATATGTCTTACCTCCACACCTGATTGCAATTATACAGCTACATTAAAAAATATAATCCGTACTTAAAAAAACAGATTCTCTATTTTGGATTATCGAACTGATTATTTTTTTATTGTCATCGCTCGCTTTGGTGGCCACCAGCGTACGAATAGAGAAAACGCGCAAGGCATCATCCACGGAGAGTGTTCCTTCTGCCGAATCCTTTCTTCCATTAAATGGGAAATTATCGGGGCCACGCTGACATTGTGTGTTCAAATTAATTCTACCCACCTGGCTCGAGAAAGCATCGATCATTTTGGCTATCGATTTTGAATTTTTACCAAACAAACTCAATTGTTGTCCAAAATTGGAATTGAGAACATAGTGAATGGCCTCTTCTTCCTTTTCGTAAGGGACAATGGGAACAACAGGCCCAAACTGCTCTTCATAATAAACTTTCATTTTGTTATTAACCGGATAAAGTACGGCTGGATAGAAAAAAGTGTGCAGCGTTTCGCCACCCTTTGCATTGATTACCTCGGCCCCGTGTGCGCGTGCATCGTCTACAAGCTGGGTAAGGTAATCTGTTTTGCCGGGTTCGGGTAACGGAGTTAATCCCACACCTGCCTCCCAGGGCATTCCGGGTTTTAATTTTTCGATTTCAGCACACAACCTTTTCGTAAATTCCGCTACCACACTTTTATGGACAAACAAAATTTTTAATGCAGTGCACCTTTGTCCGTTAAACGAGAGTGAGCCCAACGCACATTCACTCACCGCATTATCCAAATCAGCATCCGGTAAAATGATGGCCGGATTCTTGGCGTCTAAACCAAGTATTGACTTTAACCGATGGGGTTTGGGATGAAGTTTTTTCAATTCATTGGCTCCCTTGTTGGTTCCAATAAACGCAAACACATCCAACTTACCAGTCTCCATTAAGGAACCAACGGTTTCGCGCCCCCGACCATAAATAATATTAATTACTCCGGCAGGGAAACATTGTTGAAAAGCTTCCAACAGAGGGCGGATAAGCAACACTCCATACTTGGCTGGTTTAAAAACAACCGTGTTCCCCATAATAAGTGCAGGAAACAAGGTGCTGAAAGTTTCATTCAAAGGATAATTGTAAGGCCCCATGCAAAGGGCAACGCCCAACGGAACTCTTCTGATCTGCGCCATAATACCCTGTGCATGAACAAATCCGGACGACTTTCTGTCAAGTTCTTTCAAGGAATGGATGGTGTCCAGAATATAATCGCAGGTCCGGTCAAATTCCTTTTCAGAATCCTTCAGCGACTTGCCTATTTCCCACATTAAAAGATTAACTACTTCGGCTCGTTTTGTCCGCATCATCCCCAAAAATTTCTCAACATGCGCTATGCGTTCCGCAACTGACATCAAAGGCCAAGTGCCGTGCCCCTGGTCATACGCACGAACCGCAGCATCCAACGCCTCAAGGGCTTCCTTCGCGGTAAGCAAGGGAGTACTTCCTATAATTTGTTGTTTTAATTCACCTCCTGACCGTACAAAGACCGGGCTTGCAACCAAACTCATGTCCCCTTTCCAGGTTATCATCTTCCCATCGAGTAAGTATTCTCTCTGTTCAATATATTTTGGAATTGCCGCTGACGGAGGAATAT
>JAEUUB010000089.1 GCA_016787745.1 Cyclobacteriaceae bacterium | reverse complement strand
ACCACGCGTGCATAAAAAACATCATGAAAATGAAACGCACAAAATTTTTCCGGTCGGCCGGAAATAGTGGCAAGTTGTGAAGGAAGTAAGTACGAAGTATTGGTTGTGAAAATTGTTTTTGAAGGGGCGAGTTCACCAAGTTGCTTCCAGACTTTTTCCTTGATGACCAAATCTTCCGTTACGCTTTCGCTGATGAGGTCGCAGTCGGCTAAGGATTTTTGCAAATCCGTGGTGTAAGTAATTCGGTCAAAGGCTTCCGATTTTTTCGTTTCAGTAATGAGTGAGGCTTTAATAAGTTGGGCGCTGATTTTTTCAATGGATGCTCTCGCGTTGCTAAGAATCGAATCTGAAATGTCATAAAAGACAACTGTGTACCCGGAGATAGCCGCTTGCAATCCAATACGACTGCCTAAGTTTCCAGTACCAATGATCGTGATGTTTTTTATAGTCATGTTATGGCTGTTTCTCGGTCTGTGCACACGGTGAATTGAAATTGTATTCCTCGGTCTGTGTCCTCACAGACCGAAATCGTTTATCTTTAAAATAGTTTGTGAGACACAAACCAAGAGTAATTAAAGAGGCTGTATCAAAAGTTGAATAAGATTGAAATGTCATTCCGGCCTTGAGCCGGAATCCCATCATCCATTTAAAAACTGGGATCGCGGGTCGGTGCCCGCGATGACCCGATGACTTTTGATACATCCTCTCAGCATATTTTATTTTTTTCAATTGCTTTTCGTGCATTTTCTCCGCACGCCTTTATAACGTGAATCAGCGTGGCGAAGCGAGCATCCTTGGTTATGCCTGATTTGTACCGTTGATAAATTTGCTGACAGATTACACCGACTTTAAAGGTACCAAACGCATAATAAAAAACGATGCCATTAATTTGCTCATTCGTTTTTTGCTGGTAATAATCTACTACTTCACTCCTCGTAAAATTTCCAGGCATCCAGGTAAGGTTAAAAGGTTTTAAGGAATCCGGGTCTTTCGCTTCAGCCCAATACGCTAACGTTGTTCCCAAATCCATCCGGGGATCGCCCACGGTTGCCATCTCCCAATCCAGAACCGCTTTTATCTCTGTTAAATTGTCTGTATCCAGCACCAGGTTGTCATATTTAAAATCATTGTGGATAAATGCCTGCCGCGAGTCTGTCGGCAAATGACGTTGCATCCACTCCGCTACTTCATTCATTGATTCAATGGTATCCGTTTGCGCATTTGAGTAGCGTTTCGTCCACCCATCCACCTGGCGTTCTACATAGCCTTCTGGTTTTCCTAACGTGCTAAGTCCGGTTTTTTCCAAATCCAATTTGTGCAGGTAAACCAATTGATCTATGGCAGCTTTGGAAAGCAATCGAAAAGAGTCCTCCTTGATTGAAACCTCCTTGGGTAAACGGTTTCTTAGAATAACCCCGTTTACGCGTTTCATCAAATAGAATTTGCAGCCCATTACATCCAGGTCTTTACAAAGATGAACAGCCTCAGGTACTTTTGAATACCCGGCCGCTCCAAGTTTAGTTAAGACGAGAAATTCGCGCTCCATATCATGTGCCGATTTGATGTTTGCCCCGAAGGGTGGCCTGCGCAGTACGTAATCCTGCTCACGAGTTTGAATAAGGTATGTTAAATTTGAATATCCACTTGGAAATTGTTGAATGGAAAATTCTCCATGAAATCCTGGGAATACGGTGCGCAGATAGGCCTGCAGTTTCGCCTGATCAAGTTCTTCCCCTTGCCGAACCGAACCCGGTTGATCGATCATAAACCCGCGTATTTTTTCAAAATAGATTTTGCAAGCGTAGCTTTGTGCACCTCATCGGGACCATCGTAAATCCGGGCGCCCCGTTCATGCCGATACCAGAATGATAGTAAGGTGTCCTCAGTTATCCCCAAGGCACCATGTACCTGAATAGCACGATCTATAACTTTCATAAGTACATCGGCTACAAAAAACTTAATTGTTGAAATTTCGTCTTTAACCGATTTGGCGCCTTCTTTTTCCATCGCGTAAGCCGTATGCAGCACCAGCAAACGGGCAGCATTTATCTCCGCGCGACTTTCCGCGATCCAAAATTGAATCATTTGCTGATCTGCCAAAAAGCTTTCACCCCGCAACTTACGCGTGACTGCTCGTTTGCACATCAGATCAAACACACGTTCGCAAATTCCAATCCAGCGCATGCAATGATGAATGCGGCCAGGACCTAATCGCGCCTGCGCCAG
The DNA here is from genome assembly GCA_016787745.1 of Cyclobacteriaceae bacterium. Lineage (GTDB taxonomy): Bacteria > Bacteroidota > Bacteroidia > Cytophagales > Cyclobacteriaceae > ELB16-189. The sequence goes on along the minus strand of JAEUUB010000089.1, from coordinate 29 downwards.
GGCAAAACCTTCTCCCGCTTCGCCAATTA
>JAEUUB010000068.1 GCA_016787745.1 Cyclobacteriaceae bacterium | reverse complement strand
AATGGCCACCGACTTATCCGGCACGCTTTCGGAAATAGCCAGATTGCCTTTATCCAACACGGGTCCTTCCCAGCTATAGGACGCTCCGGTTCCAACGGTTTTTTCACCGTAGACAATTTTCATTTCCGGATCCAGTGTGTTCCAATACTGCCAAGCTTCCCATCGTTTTAAGTCATTGATTTCTTCAAAAACGGATTGAACCGGGGCGTGAATAGAGATACTTTTGGAAATCTCCAGCCTGGCGGGGAGCACAAAGCCAATCAATAGCAGCAGAACAATAAGTCCGGCTATACCAAAAAGAATTTTCTTGATCATCGGGTTGTAGTTTAAGAGTTTTGATTGTTTGAATGGTGGTTTTTAAAACCGGAATGGAAGGTACTAAAATATTAAAGGACTTAAAAGGTTGTAATTGTGTGAAAAAATTCAAAAATTAGCCAACACTAAAACTTCTACCTATGAATTTTTTTAACAATCCGAATCGCATTCCTGAGAGTTACGGTCTTAAAATAGCGGGTGGCTTAATTGCCTTTTTTCTTTTAATGAAAGTAGTGGGTCTGGTGCATCACTATGAACTTCGCTTTTTGAATGTGTTTATTCAGGTGGGCGGGATTTATTTCGCATTGAAAAAATTTAAAGAGACCCACGAAGCGCACATGAACTACTTCAGGGGGTTGATTACCGGGGTAGCCACTGGCGCTATTGCGTCTGGTGTTTTTGCACTGTTTCTTTTTGTATACATGTCGGTAGATTCCGCATTAATGCAGGGGATTATTGATAACGAACCGATGGGCCGTTACCTAAATCCATACATTGCTGCCTTTATGGTTGCATTGGAAGGCTTGTTCTCCGGCTTGTTATTCACCTTCATCATTATAAATTATGTGGATACGGATGATGTGAATGACCCGCTGGGCGAGAGCAAGTGAAATTTTAACAGACAATGGATCCATTTAGTTATCCATTGCCAACATCGTTTTTTCACTTCAAGTTCAATGACTGAATCCATGTCATTGAACTTTTCTTTTGGAATTTTAATACTTAATCCCAAATCATTCTTATCCTGGAACCAGCCCTCTTTTTTTTAAGGAAATACGAACAGAATGGGTTGCCTACGACCGTCCGGCAAGACAGAGCAACAACAAGGGAATTGTAAGAGAGACTTTTTCATGTAAAGGCGTATTTTTAACTTTCCAAAATCTATAAGAATTAATCGATTAATCAGGTAAAAAATCCGGAATAAGCCCATGAGACACGACCCTATTGGTAAGGAATTGTTTATTACCAACCGCAAGCGACTAATTAAAAAGTTAAATCCGGCATCGCTGGTAGTTTTTAATTCGAATGATATTATGCCAAGCAACGCGGATGGCACCCTGGGGTATATTCAAAACAGCGACTTATATTATGTCAGTGGCATTCATCAGGAAGAAAGCATGGTAGTGCTATGCCCTGGCTTTCCGGATAAAAAATACCGCGAAGTACTTTTTATCAAAGAGCCTAATGAGTTGATGGAGAAGTGGGAAGGGCATAAGTTAACGAAAAAGGAAGCCACAGAAATTTCGGGCATTGAAACCGTGATCTGGGTTTCAGGCTTTGAAAAACTTTTTCATCATATGATGACCATGGGGGGTGTTAAACAGGTTTATCTCAACACGAATGAACATTATCGCTCCGAAGTACTGGTGCAAAGTCGCGATGCCCGTTTTATCGAGTGGTGTAAAAAATCATACCCGTTGCATTGGTATGAAAGAATAGCGCCCATTATGGGTGAACTGCGAAGAGCGAAACAACCCCGGGAGATAGAATTGATTCAAAAGGCCTGCGACATTACGGAATGTGGATTTCGCAGAGTACTCAACTACGTACGCCCCGGTGTGATGGAGTATGAGTTGGAAGCGGAATTAATTCACGAGTTTAAGCGACTGGGCTCAAAGGGTTTTGCTTATACCCCCATCATTGCTTCGGGAGCGAACAACGTGATCTTACACTATGTTGAAAATAGCCGCCAGTGCCATGCAGGAGATTTGGTTTTACTGGATGTGGCGGCTGAGTATGCCAATTATAACTCCGATCTCACCCGTACCATTCCTGTAAGTGGCCAATACTCCAAAAGGCAAAAGGATGTATATAATGCAGTTCTTCGTATTATGCGTGAAGCTTTTAAAATGTTGCGGCCTTCTGTAGTTTATTTCGATTATCAGAAAGAGATTGAAAAATTAATGCAAAGTGAGTTGCTTAAACTGAAGCTGATCGATAAAACGGATCTTAAAAATCAAACTGCGGATAACCCGGCCTATCGTAAATATTTCTATCATGGCACTTCGCACATGTTGGGATTGGATGTGCACGATGTGGGCAACATGCACGACAAAGTTCAGGTAGGCTCCGTTTGGACGATCGAACCGGGCATCTATATAAAAGAAGAAGGATTTGGTGTTCGCCTGGAGAATAATGTAGTTATTGGAAAAACTAAAAATACTGACCTGATGAGTAACATTCCGATAGAAGCGGATGAAATTGAAGAAATCATGAATAACACAAATAGGAATAAATAAACATGGTAAAAAGAATTTTTGCCCTCTCAATACTTCTGGTGATTGGACTCATTTCGCAAGCACACGAATTTTGGTTGCAACCTAAAAAGTTCCGATACAATTTGGGTGAAGACATTAAGCTTGACTTTATGGTAGGTGAAAGCTTTACAGGCGAGTTCTGGGATTTAGCTCTGCATAAGGCAGAGCAAATGAATTTACATCGGGCAAGTGGCTCGATTGATTTGAAGAACAAGATAAAACCATCAGCGGGGAATAACATTCTGGTGAAAGCCGATCAGGAGGGCACCTATCTTTTTTCACTGCAAAGCAATGCGGCTTATATTGAACTGGAGGGCGATAAGTTTAATGAGTATCTTAAAGAGGATGGACTGGATTATATTCTGGAGGAAAGAGCAAGTTTAAATATTTTGCAAAAGCCTTCGAAGGAATTTTATACGCGCTATGCCAAGTTGCTGGTTCAAACAGGTACAACCCCCGATAATACGTTTAGGAAGAACCTCGGCTTTCGGTACGAAGTAATTCCTGTTGAGAATCCGTATTCCCTGAAGGTGGGCGATTATTTGCAATGCCGGATATTGTTTGAAGGCAAGCCGGCCGCTCACGCGTTGGTTAAAGTCTGGAACAAAGTGAACTCCACCACTTTTCTTCAAAATATTTATACAGAAACAGACGGCACCATCCGCTTTCCCATCAGCGCTGCCGGGCCGTGGATGGTGAGCAGTGTACGAATGGTACCTTCCGAAAAAGAAGGCGCCCAATATCATAGTCTGTGGGCAAGTTTGGTTTTTGGAATTTGAGAAAGAGTTAATGCGATGAATAACAAACTGATAAACGCAAACAACGCGCCTGATCCCGTGGGACCTTATCCGCACGCCCGAAAGACAGGCAATCTTTTGTTCCTTTCTGGCGTTGGGCCGAGAAAAAAGGGATCCAAAGAAATTCCGGGAGTAACCCTGGATGAGAATAAAAATATTTTGTCATACAATATCGAAGAGCAGTGTCATGCGGTTTTTCAAAACGTCCGTTTCATTTTGGAAGCTTCCGGATCTTCGTGGGAGAATCTGATCGACATCACAGTTTATCTCACCAACATGAAAGATGATTTCCCCGTCTTCAATAAAATTTATGCTTCCTATTTTTCCAACCCTTTAACCCAACCCTGCCGTACTACGGTGGAGGTAAATGCGTTGCCAACACCCATCGCTATTGAGTTGAAGTGCATCGCACTGATTGATCCTTAGCGTACTAAGATTGTTTTCGATACGCTATTTTGTGATGAAGCGTGGTGCGAATTATATGGCGCTGAAGATACTCTGAATCGGTAATGGACTGTATCAGATTGATATACCCGCTTTCGATAGACCAATGATCACTCATCTTGTATTCCAATGATCCACTCAGTCGGTTTTGATCGAAGAGACGAGGAACATCTCCTGTGTTTAACATTACTTCATCATATAGTTTTAGTGTAATGTTTCTATCGTGCTCAAGTTTAATCAACACGGTGGACATTTGCGCGCGGAACCGATGCCGCAGGTTAAAATGATAGCCTCCCGTTAAGTTCCTGTTTATTATTATTCTGAATAAAACGTTCGTCAAGGCGATACCGGAGTTGGAACCAAAGCTTTTTTTTCTTATTCGTGAATAAATTAACCTCCTGCCAAGGCCGCCATTCTTTAACCTTAACGGATAGGTTGTTTGGTAAATTGGTGAGATTGTAATTCATGGCTCCGGCAATATCCAACCAGGGTTTTAGCTTGTAATGCAAATGGACATGAGTGAAAAACTGAGATTGTTGCAGCGGGTTTGAATAGATCCGGTCGTCTATTTCCGTATGCAAAGTTACTTTATCACTTAACTGGGCTTGGTTGTAATACCGAAACCACAAAAACCACTGGCTGGTGGTTATGCTTTGAGCATAGGAAACCCACGGTATAAAAACAACCAGCAGGATGAATAGATTTTTTTTGATATGTAATTAAATAGAGAAGCTTTCCCCACAACCGCACGTGCGCGATGCATTGGGGTTAATGAACTGAAAACCCTTGCCATTCAACCCATCCGAAAAATCGAGAGTGGTTCCTAAAAGATACAGCAGGCTTTTTTTGTCGACCAGAATTTTTACCCCTTTGTCTTCAAACACCTGGTCGGCCGGATTAATCTGATCATCAAAACCCAAATCATACATTAAACCTGAGCAACCGCCTCCTTTCACGGATACACGAATATTATGGTTTTCGCTTTTACCTTCTTCTACACGTAGGTTTTTAATTCTGTCTTTGGCCTTATCGGTTACGCTAATCATAGTTTCTATGAGATTGGATTCAATACAACACTAAATACCGTAATTGTGTTCCTGTCGCGGCCATAATATAATTTCTCCAGTACGTCCATCACGTTGCTGGCCCGAAAGTAAGACGTGTGCAATTCACTGTCGTTTTTGGTTATCCACTGAATGGTATAGGAGTTTTCTTTTTCTTTATAATTCTGAACGTAATCCCACATCTTTTTTAGAGCGTCCACTTTATCGGCTCCGGTTTCTGATCGGAACAGAAAGGATTGATTGTGACGGGGGTTGATCGTAATCAGATCCAACTTGGTTTTGCCTTCGAGTACACTGTATTCAAAAATCAGATCGCTGGTGCGCAAACCAAGATAATCCTTAATTTGCTGCTGCACGCGGGCGGCCTCTACATGTACATCGCTGGTCGATTCTGTTGAGATTTTTG